>JAEZPW010000320.1 GCA_023441255.1 Acidobacteriota bacterium | reverse complement strand
ACTATACGGCCACTTTCGTCACTCCCGGGCTGAAGCTGAAACTGGCGCCGGAGTTCCCTGTTTCACCATTCTTTGTCGCCGGAATCGGAGTGTCGCACTTCAGCGCAAGAGGTACGCTCTCAGGCTCCGATGTGAACAGGAGCGAAACTTCGGCTGCCGTGAACTTCGGCGGCGGACTGGACGCGAAGGTCTTCCCGTTCATCAGCCTTCGCGGGGAGATCAGGTACTTCAATTCCGGCGGCCTGGGCTTCGCTGTTCCCTTCATCTCGGGCAGGCAAAGCAACATCATGGCAACCGGCGGAATCGTTTTGCGGTTCTGAGCAGCCGGGTTCCGCCTCAGCCCAATGGTAGAATCGATCCAGTGAAGCCTCTCGTTCGACTCATCGCGCTTGATATCGATGGGACGTTGCTGGACCCCAATTTCCAGATTTCCGAGGCCAATCTCACTGCACTCCGTCGGGCACACGCGGCCGGGGTTGAGATTGTGCTCGGCACGGGGCGCCGTCATGCCTTCGCTATGCCCGTAGCGCGAGCCCTTGGCTTTGACGTCTGGCTGATCAGCAGCAACGGCGCGGTAACGAAGTCCAGCCGGGGCGAGTTGTTCCATCGCGACCTGCTGCCGGCCCGTGTCGCTCGGCGGCTGATTCGCCACATGGATCAGTTTCGCCCGCATTGCGTCCTGACCTTCGATGTGGAAGGCCATGGGGCGCTAGTCATCGAGTCGCCAGAGACACTGAACGGAAGCATCCAGCGCTGGATGGAGAAGAACGCCCCGTTTATCCAATCGGTAGTTCCATTAGAAGACGCACTCGTGATTGATCCGATCCAGGCCATGTTCTGCGGCCCAGTGGTCCGCATGAAAGAGGCCTAGGCGATGCTCTCAACGGGCGATTTCGTTTCCGAGATCACTGTCCTGAAGACCCAATATGACGCCCGTGACCTGTGCATTGTTGACGTGCTGAACAGAGACTGCTCCAAGGGACATGCCCTGAGGCGCTGGGCCGAACATCGAGGGTACCGGCGCGAGGAAGTAATGGCCGTGGGAGACAACTACAACGACCTGGAAATGCTTGAGTTCGCCGGAATTTCATATATCATGGGCAACGCCTCAGAGGACCTGAAGCTCAACTCATTTCGGGTAACGCTCGGCAATGATCAGAGCGGGGTTGCAGCGGCTCTGCAGGAAGTCGGCATCTGAATAGACGAACTTTGAGAGGCCTGGCACAACTCGCGGCGACAATTCTGCTGATCGCAGGGGGAGCGCTCTGCGCAAAAGCGGCCGATCTTGCGGTCCTGCAGAACGGTTATGAGATTCGCCACGAGGCACGAGAGGTCATTGGGGAAACCACCCGGCTCTACCTCCGAGCGGACCGCACTGGCGGGTACGTGGACGTGAAGTCGGACCAGATCGTCAGCTTTGAGAGAGACGAATCGGTTCGCCCGACTGCGGCTGCCCTTCCTTCTGCAGTCGAAACCAGCCCCCAGGTTGCCAGGAAAGCGGTTGACGTTCAGGCCGCAGTCGCCAGCGCCAGCAAGACACACTTCATCGATCCGGACCTCATCTCAAGCGTTATCGGCGCGGAGAGCAGCTTCAACCCGAAGGCGGTGTCGCCTAAGGGCGCGCAGGGACTGATGCAACTCATGCCTTCCACGGCATCCCAGCTAGGCGTGAAGGACAGCTTCGATGCCGATGCCAACGTGGACGGTGGAACCCGCTATCTTCGAGAACTGCTGATCCGCTACAACGACGACCTTGCCAAAGCGCTGGCCGCCTATAACGCCGGACCGCATCGGGTGGACCAGTACAAAGGTGTGCCACCCTATCGCGAGACGCGCAGGTACGTATCTCGCATCATCCGTGATTTCAACCGGAAGAAGACGGCAGCAACTGCTACCCAGAAGGCGAATCAGGCTGGAAAGATCAAACCGAAGAGCGCTGCAGGTGAGCCGTCGCGCAACCACACCACGGACGGCGACACGGCATCTTTCGGAGGCGGTAACTAAACTGCTGCGCTCGTTCTCATTGACCCGCCAAGTCCAATCGATTAGTTTCTAGTATTCCCCATCATGCGCGGTTAGACAGCCATCCGCGAAGGTGTGCGGCGGCATCTCTGAGGCGCGAACGATTACCCGGAACTCTCGATGAACCGAAAAAGAATACTGATCCTCTTGGCCGTGGTACTCGTCCTCGCAGCACTCGTATATCTCCAGTTCCGCGAATGGCGCAGTTTCGACTGGGACACGTTCCTGCGCGTGACCGGCGAGATCAGCAAGACAAATGTCGTTTTCGCCATAGGGATCATTTACCTCACGTACGTACTTCGTGCGGTCCGCTGGAAGATTTTCCTTCGGCCGGTGTGTCATGCCCGCCTCAGGAAGATGGTTCCGCCGCAGTTCATAGGCTTTACCGGCCTGGCGTTGCTGGGGCGTCCCGGAGAGTTGATCCGTCCCTATCTCATTGCCAAGAAGGAAAACCTGACTTTTTCATCGCAGGTCGCGGTGTGGGCCGTGGAACGCATTTTCGACATCGGCGCGTTTGCCGTGTTGATGGCCATTGACGTGTTCTTTTTTGCTCCGGATTTCAATCTGGATCCTGCGATCACCCGCGAGTTGCGCGCCGGGGGCGCCGTTCTATTAGCTCTGGTCGCAGGAATGGGCCTCGGCGCCTGGGCGATCCGGCGCAACAGTGAGGGAGTCGCGAATTGGCTCGAGCGTCGCCTCTCGAAACTCTCCAAGAAGCTCGGGAAATCGGTTTGTCACAAAATCAGGGCATTCGGCGCCGGCTTGAATACGATTCATGACACATCGTCGTTCGTTCAACTTGTAGGCGTGTCGCTGGCCATCTGGCTGCTGATTGCACTGGCATACCGCGAAGTTCTGCATGCCTACCCCGTTGTTGGAGGGGCTCACGCCGCACGCATACCGCTGCACGAAGTGAGTGTTCCCCATGTCCTGTTGCTGATGGGCGCCAGCATGATCGGTTCCCTGCTGCAACTTCCGGCCGTAGGCGGCGGTTCGCAGTTGGCGACCATCAGCGTGATGTCCTCACCTGCCATCTTTGCCGTCCCCAGTGAGCAGGCCGTCAGCGCCGGAATGATGCTGTGGCTTGTAACTTTTGTGGCCTGCGTTCCCGTGGGCCTGGTGTTTGCACACCGGGAACATCTTTCCTTGCGAAAACTCACACAGGAAAGCAGCATGGAAGAGCAGGAAGCCGAAACCGACGAGTCGTCCGTTCCCCCGAGGGTCGTCCCGCGCGCTGAGTCATGATTCGGGAGTTCTCAAGAAACTTGTTCCATGCAGCCGTCCCGGAGCTAAAATGTCGTCCATGGACGACTATGACCTGCTAAAGGTGTCCATTCAGTCTGCACTCGTAGGCGCAATCCCGGACAATCTTTTCGGTTTGACCTGTGGCTTAGGCCGCAAGCACATCGCAGTCGCCGCCTATTTTGACGGAGCGGTCGGAGAGGAAGAGTCCCACCTCTTGCGCAAAGTTGCGACGGAGGTCGTAAGTGACTTCCCCGACAGTTACTCAATCGAAGTGCATTGCTACTCCATGCAACAGACCGAACTTCGTATGCTGGACTTTTGGGCTTTTCTGCGGGCTGGCTCACGCCGTCGCGGAACGGTAGCACCATCCCCCATCACCAGGATGACAGCCCGGGCCGGCTAGGGGCGACGGCACTCACTTGCTACAATTGGACTTAGAGTTGTCACAATCAAGGTTCCTGGTGCAGCAATGAGATGCCCCTTCTGCGGGTTCGTGAACGACAAGGTAGTTGATTCGCGCGAGAGCAAAGAAGCCGAGTCGATACGGCGCCGCCGCGAGTGCCTGAAGTGCGGCAAACGATACACGACCTACGAGCGAATCGACGAGATCCCCTACATGGTCGTGAAGAAGGACGGACGCCGGGAGAAGTTCGAGCGCCAGAAAGTACTCAGCGGCCTGTTGCGAGCTTGCGAGAAGCGCCCCGTGCCCATCTCGAAGTTGGAGCAGATCGTGAATGATGCGGAGTCGTTCGTCATCGATTCGCCCGAGCGTGAACGAAAGACTACTGAGATCGGCGAATTGATAATGAACCAGCTTCGCGATCTCGACAAGGTCGCGTATGTGCGCTTCGCCTCCGTTTACATGGATTTCAAGGATGCTGGCGAGTTCCTGATGGAACTGCAGGATCTGATCAAGGGCAAGGACGCTTCGAAGACCAAGAATTCCGCCAAGGCCCACACCCAGTAGCTTCAACAGTCGTACAAAACAAAACTTAACTGCCACCAATCCGGACGAAGGGAAATCTAAGTACGGTTATGGCATACAGAGTCACGCTGATACCAGGGGACGGCATTGGCCCCGAAGTGACCAACGCGGTCACTCGCATATTGAGCGCAACAGGACTGAAGTTCGACTGGGAGACCTTTGAGGCTGGCGCCGAGGCTTTTGAAAAACACCACGAATACATCCCGAAAGAATTGATCGAGTCTTTCGAGCGCACTAAGGTCGGATTGAAAGGACCGGTTACGACACCGATCGGCGGCGGCTTTCCCAGCATCAACGTGACGCTCCGCAAGAAGTTCGAGCTCTACGCCAATCTGCGCCCCATCCGCAACCTGCCTGCTGTTCCGACGCGCTATCCCGACGTTGACCTGATCATTGTCCGCGAGAACACGGAGGGTTTGTACTCCGGCATTGAGCACGAGGTTGTGCCGGGCGTGGTGGAAAGCCTGAAGATCATCACGCGAAAAGCGTCCACGCGCATTGCCCGTTTCGCGTTTGAATACGCCCGCAAATACAGGCGCCGGAAAGTCCACGCGATCCACAAGGCCAATATCATGAAGATGTCCGATGGCCTGTTCATTCGCTGTTCGCGCGAGGTTTCGCAGGAGTACCCCGAGATAACCTACGGCGAGCACATTGTCGACAACACGTGCATGCAGTTGGTCACGAATCCGTATCAGTACGACATATTGCTGCTCGAAAACCTTTACGGCGATATCGTCAGCGACCTCTGTGCCGCGTTTGTTGGCGGCCTTGGGCTCGTACCGGGAGCGAATATCGGTGACGGCTGTGCCATCTTTGAGGCAGTGCACGGTTCGGCGCCGGACATCGCGGGCCGAAACATCGCAAACCCCACTGCTCTACTGCGTTCGGGAGTGATGATGCTGCGTCACCTCGGCGAACAACAGACGGCTGATCGCCTGCGCGGCGCTTACAACCAGGTCTATCGCGAAAAGAAACACCTGACGCGCGACATGGGCGGGAATGCGAGCACGAGCGAATTCGCCGATGCCGTCATCGAGGCGCTCGAGACGGCTCCCGCCGAGCCGCACAAGGAATACGAGCCGCACGTGCAACCCGCATAGGTCGGGCTCAATTACAGCAGGGCAACAAGAAGAGCCGAGCACAAAATGCGCAACAAATATTTTCTTCTTCTACTCGCTCTCGTGGCGTTGGCGATAGTCTCCGGCTGTACGAGGAGCGTTCCCGGCGAACCTTCCACCAATTCGAAGAGACCGGGTGAAACGCGAACGGTGGACCCTGCGACGGCGGCCGCCATCACCGGAGTTGTTGAATTCACGGGTGTCGTCCCGAGAGCGGCGAAGATCGATATGTCCGCTGACCCCGCCTGTAAGGGCGACAACACATCAGAACAGGTAGTCGCGAGGGGCGGGAGACTACAGAACGTTTTTGTTTATGTATATGTAAAGGAAGGTGCGGGCACGGGCTGGACTTTCGCCCCGCACGAAGTCGTAGTTCGCCAACAGGGTTGCCGGTATGCCCCCCATGTAGTTGGCATTGTGGCGGGCGAGACGATACGTTTTGAGAACGCCGACGATGCGATGCACAATATCCACCCCCTGCCCCAGAGCAACCAGGAGTGGAACACGGCCCAGATGCCTCACGGAGATCCACTGGTCCGTAAGTTCCAGAATCCCGAACTCTTGATTCCCGTCAAGTGCAACCAGCATCCCTGGATGAAAATGTACGTCAACGTGGTCGAGAATCCTTTCTTCGCCGTAACCGGAATGGACGGCAGCTTCGAACTGAAGGGGCTTCCGCCGGGAACTTACACGATTGCTGCTGTGCACGAGTCCCTGGGTGAACAGGTTCAGCAGGTCACGGTGGGGCCGAAGGATACGAAAAACGCCAGGTTCGCGTTCTCCGGAGAAAAAGTCGCAGCCCTCGCTAAGTGATGCGCATCTAAGGACTTCGAATGAGCTCTGTCGTGGAGCGATTCTAGCCGGCTTAGGCCCGTGATGCCGGGATACTCTGAGGTTAGGCCTTTAGCTTCGCAGTCATAGCGCGAAAGGAGGCATGTCCTGAAAACCAACACTTCCCTGGACAGAGGACGCACTGAGAACGTGCGCGGCTCAGGGTTGACCACGCCGTATAACCCCGCGCATCACTGGTTCGCGGTATTCACGGCGTTCGCCACATTTTTGTTGATCATTGCCGGCGCGCTGGTCACAAGCAACGATGCCGGACTTTCCGTTCCTGATTGGCCAACATCCTTCGGCCATCTCGTGAAAATGCCCAAGATGGTCGGCGGGGTCAAGTTCGAACACAGCCACCGCATGATCGCTGAGTTCATAGGCATTCTTACCATTGCCATCGCAGTATGGACGTGGAGGACGGACCGTCGCTCCTGGATGAAGAAACTGGCGATTGCAGCCCTCGCAACGGTGATCGTGCAAGGCATACTGGGTGGAATTACGGTTCTGAACTTCCTGCCGCCGGCTGTGTCGACGGCGCACGCCGTGGTCGGACAGACCTTCTTCTGCATTGCCGTCGCAGTCGCACTATTCACGGGACGCCGATTTGTCGGCGAGGAACCCCGTACAGCAATTGACCGCAACACGCCCACACTTCTGACGCTGTCGATGCTTTCTGTGGGCGTCCTTTACGTTCAGCTTGCGCTCGGCGGGATGTTCCGCCACAAGGGGATGAGCTGGGAGCCGCACGTCATCAATGCCGGCGTGGTCACGGTCATCCTCGTATGGACCGTCATCCGCGCGCTCACGAAATTCGGCGAAATCGATGCCATCAGGCGTCCGGCGATCATGATGATCGGACTTCTGATCGTACAGATATCTCTCGGGTTCTATGCATTTCTCGAAAAGGTAGTCGAAGGAGCGGCCGCAGTGCAGCCGGGCACCGCAATGGTGCTCTCCACGGTGGCCCACACGGCCACCGGCGCTCTGCTGCTTGCGACAGCGATTGTGCTGGCCATTCAGAGTTGGCGGCATCTTCCTGTCGCATCGGCCGAGGCACTGCAGGCAGGGGCCAGGAAGGCGGTTACGGCTTGAGCACTTCGTCTTTAGCAATACCGCGCGGCGGCTTGGCGCTCCTGCTTCGCGACTACGCTGAACTCGTAAAGCTGCGGGTCACCTCGCTGATTTTGATGGCGGCGGGGGCCGGGTACTACTTCGGCGCTTTACGGCAGCACGGCTCGGCACCGCTGTCCTGGACCCTTTTTCACGCCCTCCTCGGCATCGGGTTCGTATCTGGGGGAACTGCCGCTCTCAACGAAGTGCTTGAGGCCGATATTGACGGCCGTATGCGCCGCACGGCAAACCGGCCGCTTGTAACGGGGCGGATGAGCCTCACTCACGGCCTGGCGGTCGGACTCCTGATGGTGGTTGGCGGATCTGAGTATCTTGCATTCACGACCAATCTGACCACCGCTCTTCTTACCGCTGGGACCTCGGCAGTGTACCTCGGCATCTACACGCCGCTGAAAAAGAAGCATCCGCTATGCACCTTTGTCGGAGCCTTCCCCGGCGCGATGCCGCCGGTTCTGGGCTGGACGGCGACCCGGGGGCGCCTCGATTGGGAGGCTCTCGCACTGTTCGCGATCCTCTTTTTCTGGCAGTTCCCTCATTTCCATTCCATTGCCTGGCTTTACCGCGAAGATTATGAGCGCGCCGGAATTCGCATGTTGCCCGTGGTCGAACCGGATGGCCGCTCGACATCGCGCAGCGTGCTGCTCTATCTGACCGCCTTGATTCCCGCAACCGTCGCCCCGATTTTCATTGGCATGTCGGGCTGGCTGTATGGCGCGGCTGCCGTGTTGCTCGGATTGGCCTTTTTCTGGACCGGCGCGCGTCTGGCGCGAATCAAATTACCAGCGACAGCAGCTCAGTCCAAGCGGTATGCTCGGCAGGTTCTGCAGGCTAGCGTGTTGTACCTCCCGCTGTTATTCGCGCTGATGATGCTGGACGCCAAGTAGTCATACATTCTGCTGATGACAGGATCTCAAACAGTTACTACCGAGCGCATAGCTACGACTGCCGCAGCTGTGATCCAAGTGAGCGAACTCCGCCATGCCTATGACGGCCGCGTAGCTCTCGATGGCGTTTCTTTCGCCGTCGGCCATGCTGAGATTTTCGGCCTGCTCGGTCCTAACGGCAGTGGCAAGACGACCATGTTCCGCATTCTCTCGACGCTGATGCTGCCCGCCGGCGGTCAGGCCATCATCATGGGCCACGATGCGGCAAAAGACCCGACGGGCCTGCGCCGTGAAATCGGCGTCGTTTTTCAGGCTCCGAGCATTGACGTAAAGCTCACGGCCGCTGAGAACCTTCGCCACGTCGGACATCTCTACGGACTGAAGGGCAAACCCCTCGAGGAACGCATACGTGAGACGCTTGCGCGCGTCGGTCTGTGGGATCGTGCCAACGATCGCGTTGAGACCTTTTCCGGCGGCATGATGCGTCGCGTTGAATTGGCCAAAGGCCTGCTCCACCATCCTTCAGTGCTCTTGCTGGACGAACCCACTACCGGCTTGGATCCCGGCGCCCGGCGTGACCTGTGGCAGTACTTGGCGATGTTGCGCGACCAGGAGCAGGTCACGGTGATCGTTACCACTCACCTGATGGAAGAAGCCGAGCGGTGCGACCGACTCGCGATCCTGAGCCACGGCAAACTCGTTGCGCTCGGAACGCCCAGCGAACTGAAACGCGAGATCGGCGGCGACGTGATACTGCTCGAGGCCCGCGAAGATGCCGCAGCCCTCGCTGCAAAAATTTACGGACGATTCGGTCTGCAGGCACAGGTTATGGAAGACAAGGTGCGGCTGGAGAAGGATCACGGACACCGTTTCGTGACAGAAGTGATGGAGGCCTTTCCCGGTGAGATTCAGAGCATTTCGGTGAGTCGCCCCAACCTGGAGGACGTTTTCATCCGCCGTACAGGGCACCGCTTCTGGAGCGAGATGAACGAAGCCGCGGCCCAACAAGAGAAGAAGTCGAAGAAGAAGCACTAACCCGATATGACGCGAGTTCGAAGGACATAGATTGGCAACACAGACGCAAACCCTCCCGGCTAGCAGGACTACGCACGTAACCGCCGGTTTCACTCCGGCAGTGTCGTTATGGTGGCGTGAGATTGTGCGCTTTTATCGCAACCGCGGGCGGGTCTTCGGAGTCATTCTTTCACCGCTGCTCTTCTGGCTGGTCATCGGCTCCGGATTCGGCACGTCTTTCCAATCGAGCGGACCCGGTGGGCAGTCGCACTACCTCGAATACTTCTTCCCCGGAGCGGTGACGATGATCGTGCTGTTCACCGCTATTTTCGCCATGATGTCGGTGATCGAGGACCGCAAGGAAGGTTTTCTGCTTTCGGTACTGGTGGCTCCGGTCCATCGCTCTGTCATCGTGCTTGGCAAAGTGCTGGGAGGCGCAACCCTGGCCGCCGTTCAAGGCCTAGTCTTCCTCGCTTTCACGCCCTTCCTGAAGGGCGCTCACCTTGGCATCGACAACGTTCTGCCCATCATCGCGACAGTCTTCCTGATTTCGTTCTCGCTGACGGCACTCGGTTTTGCCATCGCCTGGCCAATGGATTCCACCCAGGCCTTCCACGCCATCGTGAATCTCTTCCTGTTGCCGCTCTGGCTTCTCTCGGGTGCGCTCTTTCCAATCAGCGGCGCTTCCGGGTGGATTCGCGTAATCATGCGTGCCAATCCAATGACTTACGGGAACGAGGCGCTGCGCGCACTACTATTTCCGGGCACAACCTCGCTGCTTCCGGTAAGCACGTCCATTGCTGTGCTCGCAGCTTTTGCCGCCGTCATGTTCATCTGGGCCTTTGCAATGGCGAACCGGCGCAGCACAAAACCCGCTGCTTAGCGCGTTCCGAGTACTTCGAATCCTGAGCACTCTGTGGTGCGTCGGCGAATCTATCGTTGTGTATTCATCTCTCTTCGGAGTGAGACATGGCCAATAAGGGCGAACTTGTCGATTTTCTGAACAGCCGCGTGTTCAGCAAGATTCTTAGCGCTAAACCCGACGACTACAAACCGAGCCAGCGTGACGACTTGCAGTACGTCCAGCGTGCCACGCGAGACGAGAAGGACCGGTACGAGCACTACGGCAGCGCACAAGAGGTCGTCAACATGTTCAAAGACGACCTGCGATCCGAGAATGCCAAACCCGTCAACAGCAAGCTTAAGCAACTCGGACTGCCGCGCCTTGAGGATGTCGAAGACGAGTTTCTGAAGAAGGCTGCTTGATGGGCATTCGCGCGCGATCGTCGAATTGAACGACGGTATCGGGACTCGGTAGAATCGGGAGGTGCACGATCATTCTGTCTTCCCGTTCATCAACGCCATTCTCAACGGTGCGAGTGCCGTGCTGATTGCCACGGGAATCGTCCTGATCCGTCGCAGGAGACGCGTTGCACACAAACGAGCGATGCTGGCCGCAGTGGTAACGTCGTCGCTGTTCCTCATCTCCTACGTTACCTACCACGTGTTTTTGCACTACCAGACGGGTAGCGCCAGCATGCGGTTTCAGGGGCAGGGGTACTCGCGTCCGATCTACTTCAGCATCCTGATATCGCACACAATTCTGGCAGCTGCCGTCGTTCCACTGGTGCTCGTTACCCTCACGCGCGCTCTGCGCGGACGGTTTGATACGCATCGCAAGAGTGCCCGATGGACTTACCCGGTGTGGCTTTATGTGTCGGTAACAGGGGTGGTCATTTACGTCATGCTTTACCACCTGTTTGCCGTGTAGAACTCAGGTCCAGGCGGACCCGGCCGCCGGTTCCGCGCGGGGGCAAATCCGTTGTATCCTCGATTCAAGACTTCCTAATGAGCACGGGTTCCAGTTCGCAGCTGACCTCACGATTGGCCGACACCAAGGGCGGCGCGACCAACGAACGCGCCGACCGGCGCTCGGGACTTCGCCCCATTCTCATCCTGCTGGCGGTCTGGATCTTTGCTCTTGTTCCGCTTCTATTCGTGAGGACCGAGTGGTTCGGTCGTCCGCTATCTGATCAGCAGATCGGGGAGTATCTACACGCGGAGCAGCCTTACCTCGTTGAGCATGCTCTCGCCCAGATAGGCGACCGTATGGCGCGTCGCGACAATTCCGTCACCATCTGGTACTCGGATCTGGTCCGCCTGGCAGGGCACCCCAGCCCCGATGTCCGCGCACTCGATGCGACCGTGATGGGCAGCGACTCCCGGCATCAAGCCTTTCGCGACAGGTTGCACAGCCTGCTGGAGGATCCGTCACGGCTTGTGAGGTTCCGTGCCGCCCTGGCCCTCGCCCGCCTGGGAGATCCGTCAGGCCACGCCGAAATCGTGAACGGAGTGCAGCCGTGGACCATCGCTGCCCCGGACTCAGGCAAGGTGGGGGAATTAGCGCGGCCCGGCGCCTGGGTGAAACAGTCGACGACAGTAGCTCGGATGGAGGTTGCGAATGGAACCAAAAACCTTCTGGCCCCGGTGAACGGACGCGTGTCGGCAGTCGCTTACAACCCTAGCGATTTCGTACCCAGGGAGTATGAGATTCTTCGGATAGATCCCGCTCCAGACGTGATTGCGGATGTTCTGACTGGACTTGCAGCAGTCGGAGGTAGAGAGGATTTGGCCCTGGTGTCGGAGCTGGGATCGCGGACGTCACTGCCGGAACGTGTGCGGCAGCAGGCGGCGTTTGCGGCGTATTCGATACGTACCCGCCTCGAACAAGCTGGTACTCCCACCAGCCTGCCTCAGCCCCTGCCCGCTAATTAGACCGGAGCGTATTCGGCAAGAGCACGTTCGAACTCCTGCGGCGTCAGCGTTTCCCCGCTGTTCATCCGTTTGAGCAAGTCATCTATGACGTGCTTTGCATCATCCTTCTTGAAATTCCGTATGAAGCCGTCGTAGAAATGCTCGCCGGAGAGCGCCCGGTTAATCTCGTATTCCTTGTTGTGCTCGTTCAATTCGGTGAAGTAGATCACGCGGTACTTTCTGTTGTAACTCGACTCGCGGTAGATCTCGAACATCACCTTGTCTGATTCCATCGGCATAAAGTCACTCTCGTCGGCGCCGGAACACCAGGCCGGTTGTCACAATCTTATCCTCTTTCGATGCGCATTTCTGGCAACGCAAGCGGCACGAAGGCTTCCGGGGTCTCTCCTGCAGGTTGGGTTTGGAGAAGAGACTCCGGACGTTACATGTTTTAGTCTCCTGCCAGCTCCACCAGATCACTGGTGCGCTCGCTGTGCGGGACGCCCTGCAGCGCAGCCATTTCGCGGCGCAACTCCTCCTCGAATTTTGCCATGCGCTGGTCGATGGAAAGCTTCTTGTCGTGCTCCTTAACCATGTCCTCGCGATAGCGCTTCAGGAAGTAGTGGATAGTCTCAATGCGAATTTTGATCGAGCCACTCGGTTTATTCTCATCAATGTCCTTAAAGCAGAAATACGGCGTGCCCGAGTGCTCGACGATTTCCTCGATGACCGTGTAAATCGGAGCGTCGTGCCCGCACTTGAAGCTGGAGAGTTCGAGCGCGACGAGGTTCGGATGCCGTGCTACGTACTTCGCAGCCCACACCTTACGCGTCGTGTTCTCCGAGTACGAGTTTTTCCATGCGTCCGAAACGTCCATCGGATGCGTGATTGCCCCCGCGCGGACCTCGTCGCCGAACAACTCCCAGACTATCTCGTCGTCGAGTGGCAGCGAATCCTGCGAAAACACCGGGTAACCTAGCTTCTGGAACTCCTCCGGAATCTCGTGGCAGATTCCGGGATCATTGTGGTAAGGACGTGCCAATAGAACGATCCCGAGTCGCTGTTCCGCAACCAGTTTGTCCAGTATGTCCTTCGCCTGCTTTCGCATGGAGGCGTCGAACTTGTGCAAGGCTTCCAGCCCGGCCTGCGTCGCCTTTAAGGACTCCTCCTCGGTAAGCCCGAGCAGGTCCTTCCAGTCCTCGTACATTTGGCGATTTGCAACCTTCTCCTGGTCCAGACAGACGAGGGTGTCTTTCCAGATCACGCCCTTTTCCTTGAACAGGTCGCCTTCCTTCGTAAACGCCGCCTTGACCGATGCAGGCGTCGCTGTCACAGTCGGGCACGCACGGTTCGACTGCGTAGCGTGAAGGAAGGTCGGTAGCGCATCGATCATCGGGAAGAAGATAACGTCCAGGTTCTTCTTCGGATGAACCGAGTACAGCAGGTTGTGAACGTGCGGGATCCCGACCTTCGACGGGAAACACGGATCGATGGCGCCCCGCTTCGCGCCTTCCTTGTAAAGCCCCTCACTGGTGTATTCCGACCAGAAGATGTTTTCGGCCTTCACTCCCAGCGACTCGAAATAGGCGGTGAAGAACGGACTGCACGAATACATGTTCAGCGCGCGCGGCATGCCGATTTTCAGTTCGCCTCGCTTCTTCAGCAGTTCGGTTCGCTTCTTCTGTGCCGCGGTGAGCTGGAACTTCGGCGCCGCTTCGGCCACCAGTGCAGGTTCGTAGCTCTTGAAGGCCAGCTTCGCCGCAACCTCCTGTAGGTTCGGATTCTCTTTCTTGATGGCGTCAATGTTGCCCTTGATGAGGCGCATTTCGTCGATGTTCTCGACGGTTCCCTTCTCGCAGGTCGCGATGATCAAACGCTGCGCTCCGGTTTCGAGTGGAACTTTGGTCTTGCTCGGCGGAATGTACGCCGGATTGGGCGATGCCGTCTTTACGTCGATGAACGTACGCAGGCACTTGTTCTTGCAGAAATAGCAGCGAGTGTCCTCGTTGCGGGTTGTCTTGTAGCTGATGGAAGCAACGGCTTCGAGACCAATGAAAGAGCTCTGGCGGCCGTTTTCCCACAGGCGCACCGCTTCAAACGCGCAGCCGATCGCTCCGGCTTCGCCGCAGTGTTGGTGCACCACGACATCAGGCATTGCGTCCTTGCCTTTGAATCGTGATTCGATGAAGTCCACCTGCGACTTCACCGCCGCAAGATTGTGCTGGGTGCCGCCCTGCAGAATGAACTTGCGGCCGAGCGATGCCAGGTTCGGAATTTGCGAGACGTAGAGCCAGATGTTCTTGGGCAGTACGTTACACAGGCCGGCCATGATTTCTTCCGGCTTCCATCCCTGACGCTGGAAGTCCACGATGTCCGACTGCATGAATACCGCGCAGCCGTAGCCAAACTGCGGGAATGACTTCGCGCCGAACGCAATGTCGGCGAACTGTTCCACCTTGAAGCCAAAGCCCTCGCACGTACTCTGGAGGAAGTAGCCGTTGCCGGCCGAGCATTGCGTATTCAGCTTAAAGTCCTTAACGCGGCCGTCCTTCAGGATGATGATTTTGATGTCCTGGCCACCCACGTCGCAGATCACGTCGGCATCGGGATAGTAGTGCAGCGCCGACTGCGTATGTGCAACGGTCTCCACCAGCGCAACATCCGCGCCGACGGTGTCTTTCAGGATGTCCTTGGCATAACCCGTGGTGCCAACGCCTAAGACTTTGAGCGTTGCACCCTGGCTTGTGACCTGGGCGGCCACCTTTGCCAGAACTTCTTGCGTGTCCTCGATGGGATTGCCCTTGGAGAGTTGGTACGTCTTGCAGAGGACGTTCCGATCCTTGTCGACGAGCACTGCCTTGGTCGAGGTGGACCCGCCATCGATGCCGATAAACCCCTCGACGACCTGGCCCGGTCGGAAGGTGGTAGCGATGAACTTTTTCTTCTCGTAACGCTTCGAAAAAGCAGTCAGCTCTTCCGCATCCTTCACCAGTGCGGTCGCCGCTCCGCCAGCCTTCTTCATCTTCTCCTGGGCGCGGCCCTCAGTGATGTACCAGGCGAGCGCGTCGTAACCGACGTAAACTCCGACGCCCGGATCTTCCTGCTTGCCGAACTCCACCGCGCCGATGCAGGCGAAGTACTGTGCATTGTCAGGCGTTTTGACCAGCGTTTCCGCCTCCACTCCTTCCGGAAGCGGGTAATTACGCTCTTCCCATATTTTGGGAATATTGTGTTTCCAGCAGTCGCGCATGCCCTTGATGTAGCAATTCGGACCGCCGAGCAGGAGAACGGTGGGACGTAGCGTGTTTCCGCGCGTCAGCACCGACAGATTCTGCTGCACGATCGACTCGAACAACGAGGCCATCAACTCATCCGGCGGCACGCCCTGCTTCTGCAGGCCGTTGATATCAGTTTCGGCAAATACGCCGCACTTGCCCGCGACGGGGTGCAGTTTGATCCCGTTGTAACCCATCTGGCAGAGGTTCTCGGAAGGGATGCGCAGTTTGGCGTTAATCTTGTCGATGACAGCGCCGGTGCCGCCCGCGCACTTGTCGTTCATGGACGGCAGCTTCTTCTTTTTGCCGGTCTCGGGGTCTTCCTTGAAGATGATAATCTTGGCGTCCTGGCCACCCAACTCGATGACCGAGCCGCAATCCGGATAGAGTTTCTCGACGGCAAGCGAAACGGCATTTACTTCCTGCACGAACTTGGCGCCAATGTGCTTGGCCAGTCCGCTCCCACCGGAACCGGTGATGAACACGCGGTAGTGCTCTTTCGGCGTGTCCGGCAGGTCGCGTTCGACTGCCTTCAACATCTCGAGCAACTTCTCAGGCTGCTTAGTGTCGTGTCTCTGGTAATCCTGCCAAACGATTTTGTCGGTCTCGCCGTCGACCACCACAACCTTCACCGTGGTGGAACCCACGTCAACACCCATCCACAGCAGGTCGTAACGGCTGTAATCGACGTTGGAAGCATCCACGACGGGCGCGGGCGCCGTGACTTGAACGCTCTCCGCATCCCCGCTCAGTGCGCCCAGTGCAACGTCGAAACCCTTGCTGCTGCAGCATCCCTTTTGAGTCGAATCAGACATGCCTGCCCTCAAATTCAGATCCCAAACGACGACCACGGATTTACACGGATGTGAACGGATCAATTGACATTCTCGAAGCCACTCGGTCAGACCCGTTGAGATCCGTGACAATCCGTGGTTCGGTTGTTAGTGCGCGGCGACGTGATATGGCACCTGTGCGCCCATCTTCTCGGCCACGTGAATTGCAAAGTTTGCCGCAGTCCCGATGACTCCCTTGTACTTCGGCACCGGGTAAAGCGCTCCCTGCATCTCGGGATGATCTCCCACGAAAGCCTTGAGTTCGTCGACGCTCTTGTTGACGTTCTTCAGAACCTCGGCAAACTCGCCTTTGGCTTTAGCCTTGGCCTCGCCAAGTGCCATCTGCACACGGCTGTGTGCGTTTATCTCGCCTTCGCCGGAGGTCTCGATTGGCAGGAAGATCATGTCCTTATAGTGCGCGACGACCGCTGACTGCGCGCCATCCGACTGCGTGGAGGGCATACACCCAAACGGTTTCAGCGACAGCACCATGTGGCAGAGTTCATGGTTCGAGTAGTAAATGTTCTTCGCCACTTCAAGGTGACCTTCACCGCCACCCGCGCGCGAGTTGTAATACGGATGCCCTACGCGTTGCAGTTCGTACTGATCCACCAGTTTGTGCGCGGTCCCCCCGAGCGCATTGACAATCTTGTGGTACTCGCGGGCGAACACCATCTCGGCCAGTTTCATCTTGGCGACGCGCTGGCGGTAGTTCCAGTTGATCTTGGCGTGCTTGTCGATGCGCCACTTCGACGGCATTACGGCGCCTTCTTCCAAGCCCTTCTGGTCCCTTATCTGTTGCACCACCTGATGGATCATGTACATGATCCAGGTGCCGATCGGCTCCACAATAACCTGGGCGCCTTCCCTGACGAGGAATGGGAACATGTTGAAGTTGCCATCGCCCTCGGTCGTCTGGGCCCAGAACTCGCCCGTAATCTTCACGATCGGTTTCACGCGGAACCGGTCCACTTTTACTGCGTCAAAGCGGTCTCGAACAGTGTTGAGCGCCTTCACGTAGTCATCCGCATACAACTGCTCAAGGAACTTGCCGAGATATTCGACCGTGCCCTTCATCGGCAATTTCGTCGCGGCCTTTCCCCATGCGGTCTCTACCGTCCAGGGCGATTTCCTCTTTAAGACCTCGTGCAAGTAGTCGATGGACTGGTCCAGAACGGTATCAGTGTCCCCGCTATTCACTTCGAAGGGCCGAATCTGATGCCCGACTTCGTTCACTACGTCGCCCATGTTGAGCGCGTTCAGCAAGTTGAGGAAAAAGTCGAGGTTCATGTTCAGGCCGGCTTCGGCCTGCGATTGATCCAGTCCGCCGCCCTGCTGGAACAGCAAAACACGGAATCCGTCGTAACCGGAATTCCGCAGTGCCAGCCGGTACTCTGCCTCGTACATGCCGAAACGGCACGGACCACACGCCCCGGCTGTGAGAAAGACATAGTTGTTGACCAGGTCTTCGCGCTTCATACCTGCCGCTTCCAGCTTCTGCAGGTACTGAACGAGGTTGCCGACTGTGAAATACGTCGGATTGCACTGGCCGTTGTTGCCGTATTCCTTGCCCAGCTGAAAGGCCTTGACGTCCGGCGTGGGCAGGACTTCGCACTTGTATCCGAGTCCCTCAAGCGCACCGTGGACGAGCTTTTCATGCTTCCAGGTCAGTCCGCCGAAGAGTAGCGTAGTGCGTCCTCGCTGGTCGGCCGTGAACGGCCGCTCGATCGGTTTGTGAAAGTGGTGCGCGTGCCTCTGCTGCAAGCCGGCTTCGCGCTCCAGACGTGCGCGCTCGGCAGCTACGCGCTCTCTGATGATCTCCTCGGGAGACTTGATCTGTACCAGGCCATTGCTCTCCGCATTGCGCGGCATATCGTGAACGGAAGTGCTCATTCCTCACCCCTGGATCGCATGTCGGCACACTCACGCCTACTTGTGACATGCGTCACATGTGGGCACACTCTATCTGTCGGGGACCAGACTCTGAACGAGAATCTGCCGAACGGCAACATTTGCGGCCCAGACGGGCACAACTGGAACTGAGCGGGGCCCAAGCACCCGCAGTATCAGTGACTTACAGAATAGGGACACGCAGAAGACCGGTCGAAGCACGGGCGAGAGGCTCAGTTCCCGCGATTCCGGGTATGTTCGATTCCGGGTGTGTTCCTGAAGAGCTTCGCCGTGGCGGTTATTGGCGGGATTCAGGTGACTTCTGCGTGGCGTTCCCGCGCACCAAGTTCAAGAAGTATTCGTGCACGCGCCTGTCTTCCGACAACTCCGGATGAAAAGTCGCGGCCATCGTTTTTCCTTCCCTCACGAGCACCGGGTGGCCGTCGCGCTCAGCCAGCACCTCAACGCCCTTGCCGACCGCTTCGATTCGTGGTGCGCGGATGTAAACCATCTCCATTGGCCCGCCGGGCAATTTGCTGTCGGCGCTCATGATGGCGCTGTCGATCTGCCGTCCGTAAGCGTTGCGGCGCACCCGTATGTCGAGTGCTCCCAGCCCCTTCTGTTCCGGGTTCTCAACTTCGGCGGCCAGCATGATGCACCCGGCACAGGTGCCGAAAGTGGGTCGGTTATGGACGAAGTCCGACAGCTTTTGAAATCCCTTCTCGCCGAGCAACTTCAAGAAGGTGGACGATTCACCGCCGGGGATGATTAGCCCGTCCACGTCGTCCAATTGCTCCGGCTTCTTCACAAGAACGACTTCAGCTCCGAGTTCCTCCAGGCGCTTGCGATGGGCGTCGAAATCCCCTTGCAGCGCCAGCACGCCGATCTTCATAGTGTTGGCTCTTGGCTTTTGGCTTTTGGCTCTTGGCGTTTGGCTCTTGTGCTTGAGTTTCATCAATGTCGGTTAAACGGGCACAAGCAACCAAGAGCCAAGAGCAAAAGGCGCTTTCGAAACTATATTGTGAAACCCTATCACACGACTTGGTGGCTACCCGGCAAACACAACCTTGGGCTGGAAAAGCGAACCCGCGATACGATTGGCGATTGCTACCAGTTCGGTCTGACCACGGAACACCTTCACGATCGGGGCGCGCGACAGTTCGGGCAGGTTGACTGCACGGCCGTTCCGGATCATCGCGACCACATCGTCTACGGCCGTCACCGCCGGCATTCCGGGAAGCAAACGGCGAGGATGGATGAAAATTTCAGGGGCGATCTCCGTCGGCTCGCCCCCAGGAAATGCGGCCATGATTTCGTCCAGAGAACGTGCATCTACCTGGTCAAACTCGCCTACTGACGTTCGCCGTAACGAACAAAGATGAGCGCCACAGCCAAGTCTCTGTCCCATATCGTGCGCGATCGACCTCATATATGTTCCAGACGCGACATGCGCTTTGAATCGAGCCCGGTCACCTTCCACGCTGCGAATCGTGAACTCTTTCACTTCGACGGCGACCGGCTCAAGAGCGATTTCCTGGTTCTTGCGAGCGAGCTTATACGCGGGAACGCCGCTTATCTTCTTCGCTGAGAAGGGCGGCGGGGTCTGATGAATCACCCCCAGGAAGGCTGCCGCCAGCGTCTTTAGCTCGTCGATGCTGATCCTGACATCCGGTCGCGGAGTACTGGTCGGATCTCCTTCCGCATCGTATGTATCGGTTGAGAAGCCGAAGCGGATCTCTCCCTCGTAGGTCTTTTCCGAGCCTGTATAAAATTGTGCAAGACGGGTAAACCGCCCAAGGACCAGCGGCAACACGCCCGTAGCCATGGGGTCGAGCGTTCCCAGGTGGCCCACGGCACGTTCGTTCGTGATGCGGCGTATGCGGTTCACCACATCGTGCGAGGTGATGCCGGACGGTTTATCTACTACCAGAACTCCGTTCATTTTTCTTTGTGCGGCCCGTGTGATAGTTCTTTAAAATGCTGCGCGGCCAGAAACTGATCTGGCCCGACCCAGTTTAGCAAGATGATCCCAATACGCGACGACGCTCCCCGATTCGCAACGCCATACATTACGTATTTTCTGATCGCTCTCAACGTTGTCGTCTTTCTCTTCGAGTTGACGCAAGATCCCAGGGAGCGGCAGGAGATGATGTATCGCTGGGGAGCCACTCCGGCAACTATCACGGCCTACATTCGCGGGTATAAGTTTGTCGTGCTGGATTCGCCCCAGGGCCCGCGCGAACTGCGCGTCAATTGGATCGTTGCGATTGTGCCCGTTATCACCTCCATGTTTCTCCACGCCAACTTCCTCCACATACTCTCGAACATGTGGTTCTTCTGGATATTTGGCGACAACATCGAGGACTATCTGGGCCACTTCTGGTTCCTGATTTTCTACTTTCTTGCGGGGATTGCCGCTACCGGATTGCAGTACGTCCTCAGTCCTCTTTCGCCTGTCCCGGGAGTGGGGGCCAGCGGCGCAATCGCGGGCGTGATGGGGGCATATCTCATATTGTTCCCTTCCGCACGAGTGCTTACGCTGCTGCCTCTGATTATCTTTTTTACGTTCGTACAGATACCGGCGTGGCTGATTCTCGGGTACTGGTTTGTTGTGCAGTTCCTGAGCGGTACCGCAACATCCATCGCGTACTCCAGCCAGACTGGCGGCGGCGTTGCGTTCTGGGCGCACGTGGGCGGGTTTATCGCGGGCATTGTGCTGATCAAGTTTTTTCCCCGGCGGCCGCGTCGGTACCATTTCGCTCCCTGGAGGTGACGGCTTTTCAGGCCGCATCGCACGCGCAGAGCCCTCGCCTGTATCGGTGTTCAAAACCTATGTGAAGGCATTCCCTACCTGCTACACTCACGCGTATGGCACGTTCACCGAGTGTGGCTGGCGTGATCCTCGCAGCCGGAGAGTCGTCCCGCATGGGTCGTGACAAAGCCCTGCTGCCCTGGCGCGGCGAAACGTTTCTTGGCGCCGCCATCGACGCGTTCCGGATGAGTACGGAACTGGTCATCGTTGTGGCGGGCAAGAACGTCGACAATGTGCGCCCCATCGCCGATGCTCGAGGAGTATTCACGGTGATCAACCCCGCCCCGGAACGCGGCCAGTTCAGTTCCCTGCAGGTCGGCTTGCAGGAAGTCCTGAACCGCGGGCGTGACGCAGCCATGATCACGCTGGTCGACCGGCCTATTGTACTGTTCACGACGATCACATACATGTGGAAAGCATTTCTCGACGCGATCGCTCGCCGCAAGTGGGCTGTTGTACCAGAATATGGCGGCCGGCACGGACACCCGATCATCGTGGGCAGGGAGATGATAACGGCGTTCCTCCGGGCAGATTCGAGTTCCACGGCTCGCGAAGTGGAGCATGCGAACCAGTCCCGCATCGAATATGTGCCCGTCGAGGATCCTCTTGCCGTGGAGAACGTTGACACGCCCGACGACTACGCGCGTGTAATCACCAAGGAATAGTGAAGGATGAGTTTCGATACCCCCGAAAAGGCATATGGGACCTCCCTGTCGCCGCTCAGCGCCAAGGCGAACGCATTCATTCAGTCCGTATTGCAGCTGAATCCTCGAATTGCGGTTTTTGATTGCGATGGTACGCTCTGGTCGGGTGATGCCGGCGCAGACTTCTTCTACTGGGAACTCGAACGAGGCCTCATCCCCGCCGAGGTGGAGCGCTGGATCCGTTCACGGTACGACGACTACATGGCCGGCAAGGTGGATGAAGCGGCTATGTGCGGCGAAATGGTCACCATCCATAGTGGACTCTCAATTCCGCAAATTGAAGCTGCCGCCGAAACCTTCGTCGCGGAAAAGGTAGAGCGGAACTTTTTCCCTGAAATGATGGCGCTCACTCGCGCACTTGCCGACTCCGGTTGCGAGTTGTGGGCCGTCTCGTCCACTAATGAGTGGGTCGTACGCGCGGGTATACGTCATTTCGGCATACCTGACGACCATGTGCTTGCGGCGGGTGTTTATTGCGAAGACTCGCGGGCGACCGACCGCCTGCAGCGCGTGCCGACCGATGAGGCGAAGGCACAGGCGATAGCCGAGGTTATCCGGCGCCCTGTCGACGCCGTATTCGGCAACTCGATGCACGATGCGGCCATGTTGGAGGTCGCCCAGCACGCTTTCGCAATCAACCCGAATCCGGATCTCGAGCGTTTGGCGCAGGAGCGCGGCTGGAACGTCTACTGGCCGGAAAACGCCAGCACGGCTCACTAGCTTAGTTCAGACCAGTTGCTTGAGAGCCTGCTGCAAGGCATCGAAAGCTAAATGGCTGGCATGCACGGAGGCTTCCGGAAGTCCCTGAAGGGCAGAGACGATATCTTCCCGCGTGAGCGCGCGTGCATCTTGAATGGACTTGTCGCAGACCATTTCTGCCAACTGGGCGCCGCAGGCGATTGCCGCCACACAACCGCGTGCCCGGAAGCGAGAGTCGACTATGCGGCCCCGACGCACCTTGAGGCTGATACGCAGGATGTCGCCGCAAACGGGGTTCTCGACCTGCACGTACGCATCGGCTTCTGGCAGTTCGCCGACGCGTTTTGTGTTCTGGAATTGTTCCAGTATGCGACGCGAGTACATAGTTTTGCCTGACAAGTCTCGTCGGCGGAACCGCTCTTGTCAATCGGCTAAAACGCCCGGGCCGCGTGAGGACCGCCGGCATTGCACGCCCTAGCCTGCGAAAGTTAGTGCGTTACCGTCAGGTTCGCACTCTTCGTCACCCCTCCGTTCGAGGCAGAGATCGTAACGTAGAGGGTCGAAGATACGCGATAGGTAGTCACCGTGAACGTCGCACTTGAGGACCCAGCCGGGACCGTGACACTGGAGGGGACCTTGGCAATGCTGGTGTTGCTGCTTGTCAAAGGGACCACGCGACCCCCACCCGGTGCCGGCCCCGTCAGGGT
>JAEZPW010000302.1 GCA_023441255.1 Acidobacteriota bacterium | reverse complement strand
GAACATGCCGCAGCCGACGGAAGCCGAATGCATCGCGGTTCGTCGCGTGGGACAAACGCTTTTCCGCCAAGCCCTGCTCGATTACTGGAACGGCCGCTGTCCGATGACCGGCATCACCGACGAGGCGCTTCTGCGCGCCTCCCACATCGTGGCTTGGGCCGACTGCGAAAGCGACGAGCTGCGCCTCGACGTGCACAATGGCCTGCTGCTCTCGGCACTGTGGGACGCTGCTTTTGATGCTGGGCTTGTCAGCTTCGCAGATAATGGCCGAGTCCTCGCATCGACACGGCTGACGGCGTCCGCTTCCGCCGCCCTCGGGATCGAGGCGGCCGTACGTCTCTCTGATCTGACCGATGCGCATCGGGCGAATCTGTTCCGCCATCGCGCAAAACATGGATTCGGGACTTAACTCAATATGGCCATAATGCTCAAGGATGTTTTCCCCATCGAGAATCTAACAGACTACAAAGTACATTTCGCACAGTGGAACGGTGACAATCAGCCTTTGGATGTGTTTACGAAAGATCGACGGGAGTGGCAGGGATGGCAGGAATATCGTCCATCACGAAACGATTTCAATCGGCCACTGATCTTTTCCCTAGCGCATTTCTATCACGATCCCGGAACGTGGTTATTTGGTGGAGTGTTTAGCGTGATCGCTCGGCATACTGATAGGTACGAGGTAGAGCTCACGGACATCGGATCGGCTTTCATCCGTCGACTACGGCTTCGCTCGCCTTACAACTCGCGTCTTGTTCGGGTCAACATGGAAGACCAGTACGACAGGTTCGAAGTAGTTGAAGTGCTACGGGAGGCGTATACCGGCCGCCCATTTCCGGGCTACGAAGACATAGACATCTCGTTTGAGGAAATCGAGACCCTGGTCCGGAACTGCCGTCCAGATTGGAAGGCTTCGCTTGAAAGCATCAAGGGGATTTATCTGATCACAGACACGAAAACAGGAAGGCGTTACGTCGGGTCTGCTTATGGCGAGTCCGGGGTCTGGTCTCGATGGTGTTCATATGCGCACTCGGGCCACGGTGGAAACGTGGAACTCAAAGCGCTGCTAGGTGAAAAGAAGCTTGAGTATTGCCGGTCGAACTTTCGTTTTGCGCTGCTGGAATATAGGCCATTCCGAACACCAGACGAGGTAATACTGGGAAGGGAGAGCTTTTGGAAGCAGCTCTTGCTGACCCGGGGAGATCAAGGCCTGAATCGCAACTGAGCTGCAGATTCTGTGATAATGCACCGACTTGCGGTCTGAGAATCCTTGCTCCGCGTTGTTTGTGACTCGTTGCTTCGTGGTGCTCGCGATTTCCAGCATTGGCGACAAGCACCCAACACAATTCTTAATGGGCTCCTAATTAAATGACTGAACAAAGCAATTGCCGATACTGCGGGAAGGAAATCGCGTTTGAAAAATCTGCTGACACCTTTCAAATCATTAAGCAATGTCCGCAATGCGGCTACTTCAACGTTTTCGAAGCGTTCACTTGGATTACCGATCTTTCGCGGTTGAAGCAACGGTGGAATATTGACTGCGAATTTCCTGCCGACACCGCAGGTTCACCAGAACTAGAACGAGCGCTCCTCAGGCTGGTTTCCGCTATGTGCGGGAGAGCGCTGGAGATCGTGCGGGACCAGTTGCCGGTGGCCGGCGCCGCGGTCATATCTCTGATGGCGCGGCGGGAGAAACTCATTCAGCAGGAGATTGCGTCGCTTCGTGAAGTGAGGGCGAACCTCGACCAGAAAATCATCAGAAAGGCCGTGCCGCTGCTTTACGCGTTGGTAACGCTGTCGGGTGGTCCCCAGGCAATTGGCAACAATATGGAGAAAACGCGCGATGTTGCCAAGTTTCTGTCCTGGTTTGAGGAGTTTTCGAGCGAGGTAATTCTGATCGCCGACTCCGCGCTCAAACTGCGGCGGGGCGAACTTGTCGGGAGCATACAAGGGCAGCAACTCAAGCTTTTCAAAACTCCGAGGCACAGCTTGGATCTGGAATGGATCATCGCCAAGAAAGAGCGCGAAGCGCGAAAGGCTGGTGAGCCCGCTGGTTTTTCGCCTCAACTTCTGCAAGCCGAAGAAGAAGTGCTGGGCTTTTCGGGAATGGACATGTTCCAGCTCTTCAAGGACGGGTTTGGCTCAGCTTCAGAGGGTGCAGTCAGGACCGTTCGTGACGTGCGAATCTACGAATTGACGGAGCTGACCAAGAAGCAACGCGCTCTATTCGCCCACTGCACTCTGGGGTTGGATAGGATGCGGGCGTTTCGCTACCCCTTCTTCTTCGATACCGGCGATGCCTGGACCCGTAAGGTTGACGATGCGCGTCTTCTAATGAATTCGCTCACATTCAACTGGTCGGCCTACTACCCGTTCCTGGATATTTCCTCCGCTCCTGATCGGCTCGAAAGAGTGGCGACGACACGGGGAGTGATCGTGCAGTTTCTCGCTAACCTCGAATCTCAACGTGGCTGCACCATGGAACAACTCGCTCAGCAGGCGAAAGATCGAGGCTTAGACGCCGCGCACAAGAGCGTGAAAGCTCTGATACGCGAAGCTAGCGAAGAGCTGGAGAGCCATGCGGCTGCGACTGCACGCGCTCGGGGATGGAAAACAGCAAAAGGGCCGCACGAACTGCCTTGCGGGGAGATCGATGGCGTGTACATGTTCAGAACCACGGAGGGGAAAGTCGTGGTAGTGGTGGCTGAGGCCAAAGCGGCTGATTTCACGATTCATCGCAAGAACACATTTGAAATGCAAGACCGGCTCGTGGAAAAAGCCTGCGACCAGTTGTGTCACAAGGCAGAGTGGGTTGCCAGGCACTGGGCCACGGATGCCTGTCGCCGACTCTTCAATGAGGCGGGCAATAACGAGCACACCGGCTTTGTGAAACTTCTTGTTACCCGGGACGTGCCGCCCCTCGATGTGGTTGAACGCGCAGAAGCCGTATCGGCGAACGATTTGGGTTCGTTCCTTGCCCGGTTCGAGCGGGGCATACCACAGTGGTTCCTCGAATCCCGGCCCAAAGCAGTGGTCAGCCCCGAGTCGGCTCGGAACGTCCAAGGGCATTTCGTCCGTAAATGAGCGCACACACGAGAGACAAGCGTCGCAACGTTTGCTAGTTTATTGTCGCTGCTTCCGCCTTTGCTCTGCAGCCATCGCTCGCACAAGTTCCTCGCGTGTTCTGGTCGTCAGCTCTTTCTCTGCCGCGGTGGAGATCTTCGCCACGTCTACCTTGAAGACCTTCGCCAATTCGCGGATCTTAGAGGCTGAGTGCTCGCCGAAATTGTGGGCGCAGAACGTCAAGACGAGTTTCGCGAACGGGTTATCTCCGGCGAACTTCTCCAGTGGGCCCTGCCAATCCCGTCCGCTGTGGTTCTTTTCGGCCGCGGCTTCGAGACCGAAAGCCTTGCCGACCTCGCGGTAGCGGTCGCTGTAAACGTGATCGAACAGTTCGTCACACACGAGGGCCATTGCCTGTTTCAGCTGCGTTCCCGTTAGCTTAACCTTCTTCGTCGCTTCGACCGTCGCCTTCGCGATCCGCCCCAGAACAAGCGTCGGTTGCTCTTTCTTCCAGGTCTCGACGCGACGATTCGCACGCTCTGTGGGCGAGACTTTCGGCTTGGCGATGTGATCTCGCCGCACTCGCCCGTTATGCTTCTTGCATTCGCCGTCATAGCCGGCCTTCGTGCACACCGAAACGTACTGGCCAACCTTGACGTTTTCCGAGCGCTCGCAATAAACGACCATAGCGGGCTTGGTATACTCGCACTCCGTGCCCGGCTGAATCAACGCCAGTCCGGTGTTGCTGTACACCTGTTTGTCAAACGGCGGTATGGATTCGTCCTTGTGGCCGCTGACCCAGCCGACCGCGACTTTGAGGATCGATTTGTGGCCATGCTCCTTCGCGAGGGCCTGCGCCTTGATGTCCAGCGCTGCATTGCGTTTGGCGAAAAAGCAGGATGGCACTGTGCAAACGTCTCCGTTCTTGATGTCGGCGAACAGGATTGGGGCATTGCCGGTCCGGTGTGGACACGCGCTGCAGGCACCTGCCTTCGGATTCAACGTCGAGTCAGCCGTGTCGAAAGGCGCCTTCGCCAGATCGAGCATGAGCGTGTTCTGAATCCACACACGTAGGTCGGCTACCGGGACGGCACGACGGCCGACGCTCTTCCATCCCGCGCGCGTCTGAACCTGCGGGGCGCGGTCGCCCTTTTCGAACAGGAAATCGAGCGCCTGCTTCTGTTCGTGCTCCCGTAGCCGGCATAGCTCGTAAGCATGTCCCAGAAGCATTTCGCCTTTGGCGAGCGCTTCCTTTGCGGCTGCAGTTAGCTTGTTTAATTGCAACACGCGGGTGACCTCGGCTACCTCTTTGCCTACCTTGGCCGCCACGGTGGCCACATCTCCATGGCGCTTCAGCAGCTTGGCATAGCCCTCGGCCGCTTCGAGCGGCGAGAGGTTCGCGCGTTGGATGTTTTCGACCATCTGCAGATCGAGGGCATCCTCGTCCGACAGCGGCCTCACGATGCAGGGCGCGGTCTGCTTCTCGGCAAGCTGCGAGGCCCGCCAACGGCGCTCGCCGGCAACGAGGTCATAGGCGCCGGAGATCGTTGGGTGAGGCCGCACGAGCAGTGGTTGCTGGATACCGTTCTGCCGGATGCTATTCGCGAGATCATCGAGATCCTCGAACGCCTTGCGCGGGTTATTCTTGCTTGGCTTGATCAGGTCGATGGATACTTCAATCACCTGCGTCGGTGCAGGGTTGGTTGTTACTTCGGGTGAACTCATTGGCATTTCTCCTTACACGCCCTGCGGCTACGCGGGGGCGCGCTATGATGAAGCGGAATTGTCTTTGAGACGCACGTACCGGAATCGAAACCAATGAACTATTTCGTCGGTGTGGATGTTCAAACTTCTCGTGGATGCCCGTTCGCGATTCTCGACGAAGAGGGCACGGTCGCGGACGATGGCTGGGTGGAAGAAGCGGACCCTGATCGCGTGGTCGCAGGGTTACGAGAGGTCCTAGACCGGCACAATGCCGCCCACAAGAATCTCAGCGTCGCTGTGGATGCGCCTCGCCTCCCACTGGCTGGACCACGGCAATGGTATTGGAAAAGTCGTCGCTGGCGCCGGTGCGAGCCGAAGGATCAAGGCGCTGGCCGTCACTGCGAGGTGGTGGTTGCCGCGCATCGGCTGGCCAATCCTCAATGGACACCATCCCAACCGCCGTTTCCGGCCTGGATGCAGTTGGGTTTTGCCATCTTCAATCAACTGGGCTCGCGTCATGCCGTCTATGAGGTCTTTCCTTCTGCCTCGTATCGCATGCTGCAAGGGGAAAATGGCACCACGGTGACCATTCGCCTAAGCAGTTTCGCTCCGGGGGCAAAGGATATGCTCGACGCCTACATTGCGGCGGCGACACTGAGAGAGTTTCTGCAAGGCCGCGGATGCGAAATTGGCGGCGGAGATGGGCTGGGCTCGATAGTCTTGCCCAGACCACTTCGCGCACCGATCGCCGACGTTCTCAAATGGCCAGGCCAGTAAGCTGCGGTACCTGTTGGAAATGCTGCAATCGTTGGCGGACAATGCCATTTCTCAACCTAAGCGATGACTCTGTCCAGATCCAGACCTTACAGTCCGACGGCACAGTAGGGCGCGCGAAATAGTCTGCTTCACTGATTACAGTGTCGTCGAAAAGCGATGAGCGGGCCGGCTGCGCACAACAGAAAATCGCCTTGAGCCACGACCGATCCCACACTCTTTGAGAACTCGACTGCATAGCGAAGCCGCCCATAGCTGTCCATGATCTGCAGAGCATTGCGACGCCACAGAACGATGTCGTCCCCCCACATGGTCAGGTCGCGCGGCCATTCCACTGATTCCGTGGCGTTGATGATCTTGTTTCCCTGGAAGCAGAGGAGTGCATCACTACACCAAGCTGCTCCAATGCTCCCGTCGGATCGAAGCGCGACCCGCACCTGACCGTCTCCCAGCACGCGCGCGTCCTGCAATCTGCCGTAAGTATCGAACGAGTAGATTCGCCCTTGCGAAGACCCCACGAGGACACCGGTCGCGGAGGCATTCACGAAGCTGGCGAGCGGTCCTGGGCCCTGCATTGTTATGCTGAAGGTCAAGCCAGCAAGATCGGTATCGCCGCCGGCCTGACCAGCGAGAATCCTTTCGTACGCTTGCTGAACCCGCCGGAAGTTGGCCGTCGCATCTTGATCGTCGGGGTTGCGATCAGGATGGGTGGCTAGCGCCAAGCGCCGATAGGCTGACTTCACTTCCTGCGACGAAGCCTTCGGCGATAATCCCAGAACCCGATAGGGTTCCTCGTGGCCTTGCGTGCTGGAAATCGGAATGGTGAAGTCCCACTTCGTCTCGTGCTCGTTGGGAAGCCGTGCATGCCATAGCGTCCTGCCATCAGGCGTCACCGCATAAACATCTCCCATGCTGGAGACGGCCGCGAAGGAGCCCTGCGAGGAGACGTAATAGGGGCACGGACGGAAATACGGGCCGTCATTGGAATCTCTCGCACCTGGCGTTTCCCATGCCCAGCGCTGCCGTCCGTCGAGGCCGAAGCCGTACAGGAACCCGTTGCGGCACCCCACGTACCAGAGGTCTGGACCCAAGGCAATTTCCGAAGTGGCGTCTGGCACCGCCGATTCTGCCACTACCCGCCCGTCCGCACTCATGAATCGCAGCAGCGTGGGTCCTTTGCCGACCGCCGCAGTTCGCCGTTCTCCAATGCTGCGGCCATCGGGCGCAAAATGCGTACTACCGAACACGGGCAAGTTGTCAACCCGACGTATCTCCGTGCCGTTCTCGATATCAAAGTCAATCAGGGTGGAGACTTCCTTTGAACTGATGAGGCAGCGCAGTGCGTTGTTCACGATCAGCATGTCATCGACCGAACTTTTCAGTCGGATATGATAGGCGGACTCAAACAGAGGTGAGTCGTGGCGAATCGAGTAGGGCAAAACCTCACTGCGTTTCTTCTTCGCACCTTTAGGGCTAGCCTTCTCCTCGCAACGTACCAGACGTTTTCGTAGAGATTCTTCCAAGTTGGCCGGAAGTGTTCGAGTGAGAGCTGTGCGGATGAGCTGCATCGCTGCCCCATAGTCCTTCGCCTTTTCCAGTTGCATGGACAGACGGGTGATCGTTTCCCCATCACGGCTGCCCTCGTCAAAGGCCTGCCGCCATAAACTGATGGCCTCTTCAACGCGACCGTCCCGTTCCCAGATTCTGCCTAGGTCGCCGATCGCCGCCCAGCGACCTTCCTGGTCTGCTTTGCGCGTCGACCGCTCAACAACCCACTTAGCAATCTGCTCCGCGAATTCGCTGGCACCTTTGCGCGCGGCTGCCCGCGCGTGTGCGAGGAAAAACTCAGCCGTAAAGCCGTCGCGCAAGCAGCCGCTCATCTTCTCAGCCAAGTTCGTAAAGGCCGCGAAGTCCTGACGCTCGGCGACGATACGCACGTAATCCGACCAGATCGCCGGGATGTCCGTCTTCAGTTCGATCGCTTGTTTCAGCATCTTTTCAGCATCGTCAACTCGCCCTTGATCGAGATAGAACGCACCACATCGCCCCAACGCGAAATCGAGTCCGTCTGGCTCATCGCGCCGATACGCCTCGATCCCTTGGCCGAAGAGCTTTTCTGCACGCGCAGCTTTGCCCGCCTGCCATGCTTCCAGAGCTTCTGCCACGATTTCGTACGGCCGCTTTCTGCCTTTTCCAATTAGGTGGATCGAATCTGAGAAGATGCGCATACGCGCTAGTGTACGAAAGCGGGCTGCGCTTGCAAGCATTTCTCTTGGTTCGCGGAATCTGGAGATTGTTGAGTTGCGATTCACAGCACAGACAAGCGTTGGCAGGAAAGCGTTGATGGATTTGTTTTGTTGTCCGCTTCCCGATTGTGGCGTTACCGCTCAAGGCAGGCAGCACGGTAGGATTCAGCTGGCGGACGAATCCGGCGTTATTGCTGGCCAAGCAATGACTCGCCCGCCGAACTAGAGTATTCATCATTCCTGTTCCTTCACTGTTCCATCATCCTCCACGCGTAAGGTCCGCCATTCGTAATTGCCGCGCTCGATAACCTTCTCAACGCTGTTCTGCAGGCTGATGCGTTCTTTGGTCTCACCCTTGCGGTCAAGCAGTATTAGGTTGCGCACGGCGCCCGCCTTCATTCCATTGAATACAAGGTAGTCGATGGGATGGAAAAGTACCTTTGCGTCGTCGGGATTCAACTTTCTCGGCGTGAACACGGGATCAACTCGTTTAATCATCTGCTGTGCGCGCTTGCGGCCCTTTTCCGCGCGGCTTCGCGGAGCTCCTCTTCGCGTTCCTCTAGTTTCTCTTCTCTGAGGCTGAGGAGTTCCTGCTGTCGTTCGAGGTCGTCCATCCAATCTTTGGTAGGCCGCGCCCGTAGATAGACTTTGCAGTCGCTTAGCCGGAACAGGTCACCGGAGCGGGGACACACTCCGAAGATGTTGCGCTGGATACGATAGAACGTCACCAAGTCCGATTTCACGGGCGCTCTCCATAGACATCGAATTGAACCTTCTTAGCCTGCACTAAAGATCTGATCTCCTTCTGCTTCGCTGAGAGCCTCGCGGCCCCGGTTTTCACGTCCGTGAAGAGGATTTTGGAAACCCGTCCACGTGCGCTCAGACCCTCAAAAATGACGTAATCAATCGGGTAGAACAGAGAACGGCAATCATTTCGCTCAAAGCGGAACGAATCGAGGGCCGGAGCGAGGCGCTCCAGTATGAATCCCATATTGGTCTCCCGCGCCTGAGTCTCCGAGGTTTGTGAAATCTGCGCCTTGCGCTCCTGGTAGTCCGCTTTGCTTTGCCGGAGTTCTTCCAAATACTCTTCGTACCGCGCCTTCGCTTCGTCGGTAAACTCGTCGAGATAAAAGAGACCGCAATGTTGAAGAAGAACGGGTTCGCCGCAGCAAGGGCATTCGGCGTAAAACCCCTCTCTTTCGAGGGTGTCGATAAATTGCTTCGCAGTCGATTTAGCATTCATGGCTATGTGTCTCCCGGAAATTGCGTCCGTCACATCTGTCGTTCGCAACAGGTATTCTGAATACCAGAGACACAATGCGCGGCCCGTGATTCTTCGTCAACTTAGACTTGTTCACCACGTTTTTGGCGCGGTGACCGTGCTGGACGACTCCGACATCTAGCTCTCGATGATCAGCCGCAAATAGAAGTGTAATTAGGTAGGTTCACAAGATCTCCATCGTGAAAACGTACTAGAATTCCTTTCTGAGCAGCTCTGCATCGTTCGTGCAAAGGCGAAGGGAGGAGATTTGATTGCTCGCAGAAAAGGATGAACAAAATGATGTGGCAATCTATTGGCCGAAGAAAGCGGCATGGCGATTAGCTACCATACGCAAGTCCGGGAAATGCCCGTCCTTCGGTGCTCCCAAGAAGCTTCGTGTCCCTGGAGGTCTCGTAGCGCTGGTTGCGGAGGACGGAGAGGTCTTGCTCGTCTTCCGAATTGCACGGGTGGACCGGCACGTACCGGTGACCGCGGCGAATGGCAAGCACTATGAGCGGGGCTGTGTTCTGATTGCGAAGCGCGGAACTGTTCGAAAACCTGGCCGGCGTGATCCGAAGGTGCTAAGCGTCAACACTCACGCGCTCGGGGCCTTTGCGTATTTCAACACCGCTACCTGCGAGAGAGTCTTCTATGAACTGGGGAACGGTGGTAGCAATGGCACTTCCGGCGCTCGCACGCCCGTCCCTTTTCCAGCCCGCCGCTATCCTTTGTTTGCGAACAATATCGGGAAGACGTTGAGCCAACCTGAACGGGAACTGATTCGTGCCTACACCAAATGGATCGGTGACATAACCGCATTTGCGCACCATTCGCTCAAAGAGACCGGACTGTATACCGACCTTTTTATTCCGAGTCGTTGGACACTATTTGAGGCCAAGTCCTCGATCCGACGGACGGTGCTGCGCGAAGCCATCGGCCAGCTGTTCGACTATCAACGGCACTATGACCGAAGCCCTCGTCTCGCCGCGCTGTTGCCGCGACGCCCCGCTCAAACAATGAGCGAACTCTTTGAGCGAAAGAGGATTACGGTAGTGTGGCGCTCTCGGGGCGGCAGTTTTCGCGATTCTGCAGGCGGAACTCTCACGACGGAGCTGCGCGCCTGGGCACGCGAACGCGCTCTGACGCAGCAAAAGTAAAGGCGAAAACGCCGCACGGATCTCTGTGCGGCCTTCGCAGTCCCGGCCTCGCGGGATGGCACACCGAACCTCCGCAGGCTGAAGTTATACCGAAAAAAGAAGAACGCTCTGCTGGCGAGAGTCCTGCGAACCGGAATTGGGCTGTTAGAACTAGGCAGGAAATTCGGGCAAATCTCGGCAGTGTAGAGCTACAGCGAAGGATGGGAGTCAGGACGGCTACTCCACCCGAGGGCCGACGACGATCGGATAGGCCTTGCTGATTTCGAGGTCGCCGTCCTTCATGTGTCCAACTTCAACTCCGACCTTGAGCAATGATTCGATGCCGATGTGGATTCGCATTCCGTCTGTGAAGTGGACCGTGACGGCTTGGGCATCCGCAGGAGAGTGCCAGAAGCGCAGAGACTCAATTGTGCGCCCCTGCGCCTCTTTGTATTCAATGAAACGTTTGGGACCTCGGTAGTGGGGTTCTCGACTTCTCGGCATGACCCAGTCCACCTCCTGATCTGGGAGAAACCGCGAGGACACACGAGGGAGAACATTGCGTTGCACCAATCCGCGCGATTGCCTGCGGCAATTTCCGGCCTTAACACACTCCCCGATGCGGATTATTCCTTTACTCCGCCTTCGGCCTAAGCTACTCTGTCCGCAAGACTTAAAACGATCTCACGTCGCACGAGCGAGCCGTGGATTACGTTGATCTTCGTCTCCAATTCGATCAGTCTCTCGCTCTTCGATTGGCTCGGGCCGAGAATGCACCCCTGGTGCTTGCGGTGTTGTTCGCTGCGTTCAAGCATGAACACAAGCCAGTCGTGCCAGAGAGCCGGCTCCGCGCTCTGCTCCAAGGGGAACTCGAGGACCTCCGTAGTTCTTCGGTTATCACCGCAGACAAATCCGCCAAGCAGTATCTTTCCGAGTGGGCCGACACAGAACACGGCTACGTTCGTCGCTTTCAGCCTGCAAATTCGGAAGAGCCATCGTATGAGCTAACGCCAGAAACGGAGCGGGTTTTTCAGTGGCTTGAATCGCTTAAGCCTCGCCCACACGTGGGTACGGAATCCAAGTTCAAGAATCTGGCAACTGCGCTCGCAGAAATCGTGGAGAATTCAACCCGCGAACCTGACTACAGGATCGAGCGGCTGCGTGCCGAACAGGCCCGGCTTCAGCAGCAGATCGAGCAGATCCAGCAGACCGGTGTGGCCCCGGTCTACAGTGCAACCCAGATCAACGAGCGGTTTGCGGGCGTTCTGGAAACCGCTCGCCAGCTCCTAGGCGAGTTCCGTGAAGTCGAGCGCCACTTCCGGCAGGTCACAGAGGAAATTGTCGTACGTCAAGCTGACGCGGCAGCAACCCGAGGAGGAATTGTTGGCGACACGCTGGATGCGCAGGACCGGCTCAGGAATTCCAGCCAAGGGCAGAGCTTTTATGCCTTTTGGGATTTTCTGCTAGCGTCTGAAAGACGCCAGGAATTTGGCACCCTCGTCGAACGAGCCTATGCGGTGGAGGATCTCGCGAGTGATCTTCGATCTGACTCCCTGTTGCGCACACTGCAATATCACCTTCGGGTTGAGGGCCGGAAGGTCCTATCGTCAAACGAGCGGCTGGTCGCGCAACTACGGCGCATTCTGGACGTTCGTCAATCTGCTGAACGCAAAGAAGTCGGCCGTCTGATCCAGGAAATCAAAAGGCTTGCGCACGCGACTCGTGATCTCTCGCCAGCCACCGAGCTGTATGAAGTCGATACTGCCATCGACATTGCGTCCTTGATGTCCAAGTCACAGTGGACTCCACCAGTAACTGTCGATTTTGGCGGTGAGCTGGATGTGGCTGCAGGCGGCGACTATGAAGCCGCTCTGCAAGCATTTTTAAGCCTTCACCCAATCGATTTCGCACAGCTGCGCGACCACATTCGGGACTGTCTTACTGGTCGGGTGCAGGTGTCATTGCCCGAACTCCTGGAAGAGTACCCGCCGCGTAATGGGATACTTGAAGTCCTTGCATATATGGTCATTGCCGAAACAGATGGACCACTCGTGGTATTCGAGGAATTCGATTTGATCGAGTTGCCGGACGCATCAGATCGCGTTTTTCGGGTACCAAGGATCGTATTTTCAAACACCTAACGCCATGACGACAAATCCACCACCCGCCGCCGCAGTCAAGGTTCGACTTCTACAGGATGCCGTCTACTCTGGAGATGTCGATCTCTGGTCCGCACTACTGCGGTATCAGGGTCATGTTGAAAGCTATTTTCGCGACATCGGGTTGGACGTCGTGATACACGAGGACGATGGTTTCGCATACTTAAAGCAAATGGCTCCGGAGGATGCCCCAGGTATTCCGCCGCTGTTTCGTCGCGACAAACTCTCAAAAGGGGTGGCGATTGTCGGAGTAATCTTGCGTGAGCAACTTCTTGCATTTGACGAGAAAGTTCATGACGAGTCGCAGCTGGTTCTCAGGAAGGCAGAGATTATCGAGCTAGCAACTCCCCTATTCCCTAGCGACAATGATGAGATACGCGCTAAGAGAAGGATTGAAGCGGCGTTTCGCAAAGCCGAAGAGTTGGGTCTCGTCAGAAAGCGGAGTGAATCGGACGGAGAAGAGTGGTATGAAGTCAGGCGCATTGTGAAAGCCCGTTTTCCCGTCGAGGCCCTAGAAGAGCTCCGGAAATCACTACAGAGTCATGCTGAGACCGATGATAACGAGTAACTCATCTTCACTGCCGGGGTTTCGCCTCCATCGGCTCGAAGTACGGAACTGGGGCACTTTTGACGAAAGGGTGCATGTCTTGGACCCGGACGGAGCAACGGCGCTTCTGGTGGGCGAGAATGGCAGTGGCAAGTCCACGCTCGTTGACGCACTCCTGACATTGATGGTGCCGCGTGCTAAACGCAGCTACAACGTATCGGCTGGGAGCATTAGAAAGCGAGAGCGGGACGAGAAAAGCTATGTGCTTGGAGCATACGCAAGTGAGAGCAGTTCCGAGGAGGCACGTGCACAAACGAAGTATCTCCGTAAACCCGGCGGCCCCCCGACAATCCTACTTGCCTGCTTCGAGAATGAAGCCACAGGGGAGTGCGTCTCAATCGCGCAGCTTCTTTGGGTCCAGGAAGAGGAAGTAAAAAAGCTGTTCCTGATTTCTAGACGTTCTCGCTCAATCGCATCTGACTTTTCCGGTCTGCAAGACTCCCGTACCTGGAAGAAGGCCCTGCGCTATCGCGGCTTTGAAGTTGATGAGACCTTCAGTGATTACGCGGAGAAGATCGTCCGCTACCTGAGGATGGAGTCCATCACAACGTTGACGCTCTTCAACCAGACAGTTGCGATCAAAGAAATCACGCACGTCAGTTCGTTCATCCGCGAGCACATGCTTGAGCGCTTGGACACGAAGGACCTGATGGACCGGCTTGAGCAGCACTATGAAGATCTGACGCGGTGCTGGGACGCAATCCTTCGGGCCCGCAATCAACTCGATCTGCTGCAGCCCATCGCCGACAAATCCGCGGCCATCGATCAATTCGAAGGCCAGCTGAAGACGCTGCAGGTGTTCCGGGAACTACTGCCTGCCTGCTTTGCAGCCAGGCTCAGACTTCTTCTGGAAATCGAAATGTCCTCTCTCCAGAACGCGATGACGCAGTGTCAGGCCGAGATCGAGGCGATCGAAGCCAGACTGGCTCGCATGCGGAAAGATGAGTTTTCCTTCCAGCAGGCGCTGGACAACGATGAAGTGGGCCAGCAAATGCGAAAGGTTGAAGAAGAGCTGGCGCAGACCAGCAAGGAAGAAGGTCGGCGACGAGAACTGGCTCAACAGTACCACGCGGCCTTGACGCCTTTAGGGTTCGATGAAGAAGTTCTGCAAGAACGTCGATTTTTGGAGCATCAAGCGTGGGCGGAACGCGAACACGGTGCCCAGACCGAACAAATTAACGCAGCAGCAGCCGCAATGGCGCGCGCTAGCCAGGCGGGAGCGGAGCTTGGTGCCAAGATTGATGACGTGAATCGCGAACTGCGCTCCCTAAAGGCCAGGCCTGACCTGATTCCGGAATTCAACCGGCAGGTGCGAGAGTTTATCGCCCGGGGCGCCGGCGTGAGCCCCGGCGATTTGCCGTTTGCGGGTGAGCTGATGGATGTTCGCGAGCGCTACTCTGGCGAGTGGCGTGGTGCACTGGAGCGGCTTCTTCGGGGGCTTGGACTTTCGATTTTGGTGCCCGACCGCATTTACAGCCGTGTGAACCGATTCATCAACGATAACGACCTACAGCGGAGGGTCACCTACCACCACGTTCCGCAGTATGTTGCCCAGCCCTCTCGCGGAACCGATCAGGGGCGGGTAATCGAGAAGCTAATCCTAAAGGCGGGCCATCCCCTGTCTCTCTGGTTGGAAGCGGAGTTGCGGAGTCAGTTCAATCATCGGTGCTGCGATACCGTGGAAGAATTCGAGCGGGTCAGCGGATTTGCGGTGACAAAACAGGGCCTGATCCGGAGCGGCGGAACCCGACACGTCAAAGACGACACGCGGGACATTCGCGACGCTCGATTCTACATTCTCGGCTGGAGCAATCGGGAAAAGATTCGCGGGCTCGAAGAGGAGCTAAGGAAGCTTCTATCGGATTCGCAAGACTTGGAACGCGCACGTTCTGAGGCACAGGCTCAACAACAACGGGCTGAGACTCGCGCCCGACTGTGCTCTAGGCTTGCTGGCTTTCGTACTTTTGCGGACATTGACTGGCGGTCGATCGCCAAGCACCGGGACGAACTACAGCTCAGGAAGGAGGAGCTAGAGCGGAGCTCGAACAAGGTGCTTGAGCTGCAACAACAACTTGCGACACTCCGGAAGGATATCAAGAGCTCGGAGCGGGAAAAGACGCAACTCGCCAGCGACAAAGGGGGGCATCACAACCAGTACGCCCAATGTGAGTCGCGACATGCTACGTGTATGGAGACTCTTGCCGCCACTAAAGACTCGGAGATCGAACAATGCACGGTTCAGTTTGAGGAGCTTATTGCCGGGACGGAACTGAACGTAAACAACGCGGACCGCGCACAACTTGCAGCGGAGAAATCAGTCGGGGATCAAATTCTGGAACTCAGCAAGAGGCGCGAAGGTGAGGCGAAGGCCGCGACTAGGCTGATGGAGAGGTACTTGGGCCAATTCATCGACGCGAAGGCCGACCTGGCGGCCGACGAGAAGTATCTCACTGAGTTTTTGAGGCTACGCGATTCTATTGCAGCGGACGATCTCCCGCGGCACGAGGAGCGTTTCAAGGATTTGATGAGCCACGACGTGCTAGCACATGTGGCGTCATTTCAAGACAGACTCGAAACCCACTGCGAGGAGATCGAAGCCAAGATCAATCACCTTAACGAGGCTCTTCGCAGCATCGAGTATTCGCCGAGGACGTACATCCGAATCCGCGTTGCACAAGCCAACGACAACGACATCAGGGATTTCCGGCACCGGTTGAAAGCCTGTTTGGAATTCGGGCTGAATGCAGATGCTGTCGCCAGAGAGGCTGCTTTCCAGAGAATCAGCGAATTGATCACGCGATTCCGCGAGAAGCCGGATTGGGCTACAAAAGTGACGGACACCCGAATGTGGCTGTTGTTCGCCGTAGAAGAACTACGTAGGGACGACGGTACGCAAGAGAATTACTATAGTGATACTGGCGGCAAGAGCGGCGGCCAAAAGGCGAAGCTGGCTTTTACGATTTTGGCTTCAGCCATTGCATACCAATATGGAATCGCCCATAGCCGTTCTAACCCAGAGTCCTTCCGATTTGTCGTAATCGACGAGATGTTTGCCCGCTCAGACGAGACGAATGCACGCTACGCGCTGCAGTTGTTTGCGACGTTCCATCTCCAGTTACTGATCGTGTGCCCACTTGATGCAAGGGCGCGTGTCGTGGAGCCGTTTGTGTCCAGCTACCACCTCACGATTAACCCAACCACGGAGGAATCATCTGTTCGCACGATTACGGCTGAGGAGGTTGGGCGGCGCTTGACCGCGAACCCGCCAATGGCAAAAGCTCATGCTGTCACCTAAACAGATCCACAAACGCGCGATCGGCAAGTACGAAGCCTTCCTGCGGGCTGTTGCTGGCGGCGCGCCATTCTTCCCGCTTCGCGTTTTCGGGTCGGGCATGTCGCAGGTCGAAGACTACGCTCAAACACTGAGCGCACTGGCGGAATTGCGAGCAAATTCCCGCGATGCAATCGGATACGGATACGAAATCGAATGGACAAAGCGGAAGTTCAGGCGTTTTGGCGAACAAGAGATTCCGTCCGGTGTTTGTTTCTCAACTCGGGAGAACTACACACGTTTTCTCGGAAAATGTGGCGAAGTGGCCCAGTTTGAGAAGGACTACCATCTCATCGTTCAGACGTTCCCTGCGCTGACAGAGTGGTGCTGCTCAAAACCGTCAAGAATCGTAGAACACGCGTCGGAGTGGGAAAAGCTACTGGCAGTCTGCGGCTATCTCCGAAGACACGGACGGCCGGATTGTTACTTCCGAGAGCTACCAGTTTCGGTAGACACCAAGTTTATCGAACGAAACACTGGCATTCTGGGGGAGTTGATACCAATCGTTGCCCCTGAGTGTTTCGAACCTCTTGGGAACACTTTCGAGCGGCGGTTTGGATTTCGCGAGAAGCAACCACTCGTACGGTTCCGGCTCCTGGACCATACATTGATGGCTTCCGGGAAATTACCGTTCAGCGATTTCGCACTGCCCCTTGAGCATGCCGGCACCTTGGAAACTTCAGCCGAGGTCGCCCTGGTGATTGAGAACGAACTAACCTTCTTGACGCTGCCGATCCTGCGAAGGACGATCGCAATCTTAGGTTCTGGCGATGCCGTCGCGCATCTAGCGCGCCTTGACTGGCTCCGACAGATGCGAGTGCTCTACTGGGGCGATTTGGACTCGCACGGATTTGAGGGCCTATCAACTCTTCGCAAAGCTGTGCCACACACCGAGAGTGTGATGATGACCAGAGAGACACTTGATCGCTTCCGGCCTTATTGGGTTAAGGGAATGCCATTCCGATCCAAAGCGCAGTTGCTCCTTACGGAAGACGAGCGTCATGCCTTCAACTATCTTGCGCAAGAAGAGGTGCTTCTTGAGCAAGAACGAATTCCATTGACGTACGCCGCGGATAGGCTCCGTGAGCATCTGCTCAATTCCTTCGCTGTGGGCATCTAGAGGCCGTCGACGCGCCAAATCGACCGGCCTCTACACCTCGGCGCGCTCCCGGGAACTCGTGCCATGGCAATCCCCGTCCCTAGTTGTTGTCCAGGCCAGATAGGCTGGCCACTTCCATGAACGCGCCCAGCTTGGCCGTCGCCTTGAACTGCGGAATCGGCTCCAGTTCCTTGAATGCCGAAGTGAACGCGTTCGACAGGCTCCACATGGTGCGTGGCTGAAACTCCTCATACTTCGGATTGAAATAGAGGTCGTGGACAACGCCGGCAAGATGCTTTGGAGCTTGCAGGTCCCCTTCGATGAACGCGCGGTAGATGAGCAGCTTGGCCGTGGCGCTGGAAAGCTGCTGCTGCCGCCACTGCTCGGTCTGCCGTCGCATCGGCTCAAAGTTGCGCTGCATGCGGTCGACGCCGATGGCCAGGCTGTCCTGCAGGGAGAAGTTCTTCGAGTGCTTGGCCAACACTGGGGTGAAGTCCCCGGTGAAAGCCATGTTTTCGCACACGAGAACTCGCAATCCAGTGGTAATCGCGAGCCGGAAAGACTTGTCGTGGCTGTTACGGACGCCGATGGAGAAGCGGCAGCCTTCGAAGCCGGTGGCCAAATCCAGTACCCCGAACATCTTCATGCCATCCGGCGATACGGCGTATTCCTCGTTGACAACACCGATCTGGCGGAAGCTGAGGGTTTCCACCACGCTTCCACAATTTCGTGGTGCGGAATCGGGCGATGCGTTGCGGTTGCGGCGGGCGTCGGCACTTGTGCCAACTCGGGCCGCCCAATCTTGGTGTTGCTGGAAATCAATGTGCCAGTCTCAAGCATGGGGATGCCTCCTATCGAGTGGTGCGGACCGTGCGCTCTGACGGGCGCAGTTGTGTCCGTGGTCGCCGCTACCGGCGGTACGGCCCCTATCGGGTTGCAGAGTTGTGCGGAACTGCATGGAGAAGCGAAACGGATGCGGCGAAGCGGGCGATTACGCGATCTGCGCCAGCCCGTTCGTGAGCATGTCGAGGAACCAAAGCTGGTCCACTTTGCGCAGATCGATGTCCGAGGGATGTTCGAGCACGAAGCGCCGCACGTCCTTCTCGCGAATCAAGTAAATGTCGCCGTTCTGCCGCGCGCCGCGTGCGGTGCCGCGCGAGGTGGCCTTCAGTTGTCCGGCGTTGATCCAGCGGGTTACCGCATGGGGATCGATGCCGAGAGCCTGCGCTAGGCTGTTGGCCGAGTAGAAGTCGCCGCCTTTCTTGAACGACATGCGCTTCAGCTTCACCCGGATGGCGGTGGCACTTCGCGTGTACCCGACACTCTTGAGCTTCAAGCTCAAACGCTCGTCGCTCATCCATGCGTAGCGAGCAAGGATCTGCAACTCCGGCTCGCTCCAGGGCAGCTCCTTGGTGCGCGCCAGTCCCAGTTCACGGGCTCGCTTCTTGAGCGCCCAATGCGGAATCGCGACCTTCTTGGCTAAAGCGCGAATTCCCGGTCGAGTCTTGCTATCGGGACGGTTCAAGTACAACTCACGGATCAGCTGATCAATTTGGTCGGTGAATGTGTATTTACGCCGCACGCGGCGTGGTGCACTGTTGATGTTGATTAGGGTCGAGGCGCCGTCTGGCGGCGGACACTCCTCCGGCATCTTGTGTGACGATAATGCTTCCATGGTGCCCCTCATCTTGTCGGGCTGTGGGATCTCAGAAGAGCGAGAGTTGTTCTGCTTCGGTCGGCTTGCTGGGAGAGTGCGCTGCCCCGGCCACACTCTCCAACTCGGGCGTAGACGGCAGGCTGCCGTCGCTGGGAGGCGACCCGGCCTCGGCGTCTTGCACCTGTGAGATATCGAGTGCTTCCGCAGTGGGGACTTGCGGCATCGGCCGCAACTGGCCGAGACTGCGCCAGACGTTCTGCGCAGACTCGCCGATTCCTTTGTTCTCCACCAACTCCCGCGCCATAGCGGTCAACATTTCGTCATCGCCGTCGATGGCCTGCAGCCCTTCGGAGGCAAATTTTCCTTCCATTGCCAACGCCACCAGAAGCTTCTTGCCCATGAGCCGTAGGCAGACTTCCTGCATGGTGTCTTTGTAGGCGAAGAACTTCACCTCCACCGGCCGCCGTTGGCCGATGCGCCAGGAGCGGCGGCTGGCCTGGCGCAAGGTGTGCAGGGAGTAGCCAGTCTCGTGGAAGAGAATGGTGGGAAAGTCCAAAAGATCAAGTCCGGTTTCGACGATCTTGGGATGGCAGATCGCGACGTCGATACCGCGCCGCAACGCATCCCGGTACCACGCTTCTCGCTTATGCGTGGGAACCGTCGCGCGCAGGATCGCCGTGCGGATTCCGGCCGCACGGAGAAGTTGCTCCAGGCGGGCAGTGACATCGTGCTTGTTAGTGTAAACCGCAAAGACCTGGCATTTACGCCCACGCGCCAACTGCGCCTGTACCTCGTCGAGCAGCGCCTGCTCCTTGGGATACGTCAGGTTCGAGTCCATGTCGACGGTTTCCGCAATCACAAATCGCTCACGCGACTTGGTGTCCGGATTGAACTCGGAGCCGTAGAGCGTGCCGAAGCCGTAGGGATGATCGGGCCAGGCCAGCAGCGCGTTAAGCATGGTCGCCGCCACGCTGCTGTTGCCGCGATGCGCTTCGAGGCAGGCCCTGATTTCTTCTTCCAGTTGTTCGTAAGCCGGTTTCAGCGGACGGCCTAGCGGTACCGCCACGACATCTTCGCGGTAACTGGGGAGGCCGTCGGAAATGTCCTCCAGGGCGATGAAGGCGCAGTGGTCCATCAGGTAGGCGCCAAACAGCAACGGTGAGGCTCCCGGCTTGCGCTTGATCGTGACCGTCTTATTCGTCTTCTTCGAACAGGCGTTGTCTTCGACCGTGATGCGCTCAATGGTTTCGATCACGCCGAAGTCGCGCGTGAAGCGCTCGCGGCCCGCCGCGCCCCACTCGTAGCCATCGGCGATCATTCGCTTCGGGTCGGTGCGAAACAGGGTGTTGAACAGATCATCGGCGTAGCCCGACAGCAGTGTTCCCGTGAGCCCCAGAAAGCGTTTCGCCACCCGATTCAGCACGCCCAGCGCGTTGCCTTGGGCGGTGTCTCCGGCGAGTTGATGGATCTCGTCCGCGATGGCATAGTCGAACCACTCCGGCATGTACCGGCCCATATACTCCGCTGGGGCCATACGAGCGATCTTGTCGCGGTCTGCCTGCCACAGGGCGCAATAGCGCGTCGTCCCGCCTTTGGGCTGATCGACGAGTTCATGCAGACGCTTCTTGTCAAAGTCCATTGCTGTCAAGCGCACGCCGTCGGTCTCGACCGGCCTTCCGGTGTCCGGATTCGTGAGTGAGCCAAGGTACGGTCCCGAGCGCGCGCGGCCATAGCAGTGCTTCCAAAAGTAGGACAGCTTGGCCTTTTCGCGACCGACACAAAAGATTGAACTGGCCGGACAGAGCCGCTGCCAGCCTTCGCGTCCGAGTCGGCGCAACTCGCTTACGGACGTGTGTAATCCCTCGCGCACGATCTCGCCGCGCCGCAGGCGGACTTCATTGATGCCATGCGGCTCGCGCTGGCTGCCGCCATTCCGCAGGTCATCGATCAGAAACACGCGAATTTGCGGCAGGGTCAGGAACGCCTCGCGCGCCCACTTCTCGACCAAATGAGGAGGAGCCATCACCAAGCCGGTGAAGCGCCGCCCTGCGCTGTGTACCAGCATGCTGCCGAGCGCAATCAGCGTCTTGCCCGCTCCGCATTCGGCAACGACGTTGGCATTGCGCGCCAGCTGCCAGCGGCGGCTCACTCCCATAATCGCCATCGTCTGCGCCGGATAAGGGCTCCGCAGCATGCGGGCCAATAAAGGAGACGGCGGTTCCTCGGCGCCATAAAGGGCCGGGTACGACCTCAAGATCCGATTCCCGATTTCCTCGGAGTGGTGGCGCAGATAATCGTGGATGGTTTCGAGCTTCTCCATCGGGAACTCCGATCACGCATGGGAATGGGGGATGGAAGGGGCTAGAGCATAGACGACCGGCTGAGCGTGTGGAATTCAAAGCGCTGTTGCGTTTCGTTCCATTCGGCTCCGACTTGGTCCATCGCGGGGCAAACGGAATGGTTCCACCACTCGCAGCAGCGCGCGACGAACTGCTGGCGATCCTCGTCACTGGTCAGCGGTGAAAGCCAGTTGTGGCGGCCAGCGAAGAAGCAATTTGCCTCGTTGATCACGTTAAGAAGCATGTCAACGGCGTACTCGCAATGGGCGGGTTTCAAGCTAGGCTGAGGACGCGGCATTCTTGTCTCCCTCCTGTCTGACCTTCGCCAGTTCCTGCGTCATGAGGCGATTGACTGTCGCATCAATTGCGCCGATCAGGATTTGCACCGTCTGGCGCTCCGATTCGAGGCGTTCGGCCAACTCGCTCTGCCCCTTCAACATGGCCTCGGTAATGTGCTGGTGAATTTCGCTGATTGCGGTGCGCAATACCTGTTTCAGCCGGGCCGCCAGATGTTGCCGGATCGCGTGGCGGTGATGAGCGATAGAGGTGGCCTGCCGCGCGGTTGCAGAGTTCAGTTCGCGCAGAATGGCCTCCTGTGATGGCTCGCCAAGCTTCATCGCCAACGCGGGTACTGGGCATGCAGCCAGAAGTTCCTTTTGCGCGCGGGCGAGCACACCGCAAAGCAGTGAAATCTGATCGCCGCGAGCAAGCCATTCCTCGATAAGATTTTCCAGCGGTTCTCGCTTGACGGTTACGTAGGCGCACTCGCGATCCGCTTCGACGAGATCGGCGAGCACACTATCTAGGGCGCTCATACTCCTCTCCTGTTCTTGGCACTTTCTTCGTTGGAAATACTGCGGATTGATGGAGGGGATCGATTGGTTAAGCGGGCTGGTCGGCCTCGAAGTTGAAGTAGAAGCGGGGATGGTGCTGAAACTCAAGGCTGCCCATCGTGCCATCGCTTCTCCGGCGCACCACCACGTAAGGAGCGGCAAAACCGATAACCTCGAAATCGCGCGCCAACTCGTCGGGACTCCATATCCGGCCGTGTCTGGCTTCCAATTCCGCTCCCGAACCCGAGTGTTTGTTCAGTTCGAGTGCTCGTTGTCTGCGCGCCATTTCCAGTTCTTCAGGGGTGAGGCGCGCGCTGAGATCAGATGTTCCGTACTCGTACGGACCGGTAGCCATACTCAGTTCCTCCGTGAATGGCGAGATCTTTGCGTGCTTCTATGGGCGAACATTCGAGCGCACGTCACTTGCAGGTGCGTGTGCGTGTGCGAGAATGCGGGAGTGAAATTAGAGGTCGAATGCTATTCCGGGCGAAAAGCCGACGAACGGCCGGTTCGCTTTCGGCTGGACGGACACGAGTATCTGGTCGAAGAGGTGCTGGACCAGTGGTACGGGCGGGAGGACGAATACTTCAAGGTTCGTGCCGATGACGGCAACCTTTATATCTTGCGTCACGAAACATCCACGCCGGAAGGCACTTGGCATTTAGCCTCGTTCCGGCAGTCGTCCTGACGTGAAACTGATCAGGAGATGTTGTCTCTTCGCTTTTGCGAAGCATTCCGGCCACATGAAAGACCTTTTCCTTGCGGACAGCCTCCAAGTACCATTCGTAGGACTACTGAGACGCACGGCGCTAGAGGTGCGCGATGAACGGTTTGGAAGAATACCTTGAAGAATTGGCTATCAAGGTCTGCCGCGATCTTGCGACGATGTACGCGAATGAAGAACAGCCCAGCAGCTACGGCCTGATCTTTCCGCGCAAACGGGACGGCTCACTTAGGATTAGCGAGCAAGAGGCCAAGCTTCTCTTCGTACAACATCTGACGGTCGACAAGCGCTACTGCTTCTGTGTTGAGACTCCTACCGCGGAAACCTACACGCAAAAGGGCACGACCCCGATGAGCGCTCGCGTCGACGTCACCTTGATCGGCAGTGACCGTACCCCAATCGCTCATGTCGAGCAGAAGGCCCACAACTGTGAAATCGAGTCCATACGCAAAGACTTGGAAAAACTGTTGCGGGAGAAGGCGACAGGATGTTGGTTCCATACGCTGGAACGAGCTGACTCAGGCACGCTCCGCTCGCTGTTCGCCAAGTTTAGGACAGCATTCGCTAGGGTCACCGAGCACGTTGCACAGAGTCAATCTTCTTATCTGTTCGTGATCTTCGTTCTGCAGAACGCCTGCTTAAGTTATCGTTGGCTACACTTCTCGGGAGACAAGCACAAAAACGAATCGATGCTGGATACAGCGTTCACCGACGCGACGGCGAATTCGGGGTGGCACGTTTCATATCTTCGAGGCGATGTGGATGCCCATGTCGACTGGAAAGACCAGCCAGTCTCCAATGCTGGCAAGGGATTGAGAACCGGGTACTTGGTCTTCGCCCCCACGTTGTGCCCTGAGAGCTTTCTACACC
>JAEZPW010000278.1 GCA_023441255.1 Acidobacteriota bacterium | reverse complement strand
GCCTTGAGAAGCGGCATGACCACATCGTCCAGCGTCTTTCGGACGCGCTTGCTCTTGTCCATCAGGTCGGCCGAGTAAGCGGCGAAGTAGTTTCCGGTCATGATCAGCACGGTCTGGCCATCACGCTTTTCGAAGCGGATGGAACGCTGATCGACCCGTTGCTGCCGGTCTTCGTCGATGTCGAGTACGCGGCTGAAGTAGAACGGATAGGGGAATTGGTGCGCCTGCAAATCCTCGGCCACGAGCTTCAACTGCGGCATCGACTTCTGCTGCAGCATGCGCGCTGCCGGATCCTTGATCTCAGCGGGCAGCAGCACCTGGGCGCCCGCCCATGCGGAACTCAACATCAGTGGCAACGTCGCAGCAAGCTTAACGATTCTGTGCATAAATCAAACCTGTGGGCTTGTAAGGCGGGTCGGCCACAGCCCGAATATAGGCCACGAGTGCCTCGATGTCAGATTTCTTCAAGGTGTACCCGAAAGGCGCCATTTCCGCCGACTTACTCAGAGCCGGCCCTCCATGGCTGATGATCGCCGTGAGGTCCTGGTCGCTCATGCTGTTAAGCACATCGCCTTCCGAGAACGCGTGCGGCTTCGTCGTGAGGTTGTCGAAGTTGGAGACACGTTCGGCAGTTGATTCCGGGTTGTGGCAGCGACCGCAGTACTGATCGTTCAACTGCCTTCCCAACGTCTCCTGATAACCGAGGGCAATCTCAGGGATGGTGAGATCGATGCGTTTGCCTCCGCTGTCTCTTGTGTACGCCGTGAGTTGATATCGGCCCGCCATACCGCCGAGTGTCACGGCGGTCGTGACCTGTCCGCTTGAATCGGTCACAGCATTCGCGGGATCAAGTTTGACGCCGTTCGGCCCGGACAACCAGACCGGCGCCCCCGCAACGCCGTTCCCTTGCGCGTCGTTGACCTGAACCACGACGGGTTGATCGAGCGTGTCACCGACAGCAGCGACCTGTTTGTCGCCGGATGAAAGCACAATCGCAGTGCCGTACGCTGTGGCAGCAGGTCCGGTCTCGGTGCGGTGTTTTCGACCGCACCCCGCAACAACCGCAAGGAACGTGACGAAGAGAAGGAGGTAAAGCACCGGACGTTTCATTTCTTCGCCACCTGCTTTCCGCTGTACTTCAGGGAAGAAAGAAAGGCGGTCAGCAAGCGCGCATCGCTGTCGGTCATGTGCTGGTTCGGCTCAAGCGTGCCGGGCCGGATCGCCTGCGGGTCTTTGAGATAGTGGTACATCCAGGCCGGCGTCAGGCGCGAACCGACAGACCACAGTGCCGGCCCGATGTAGCCCTTGTCAGTTTTCTGGTCTACGATGTGGCACGCCTGGCAGGCGAACTTGCCGTAGAAGAGCTGCCTGCCTTGCTCGACCATCGCCGGGGTGAAGTCGGAAGCGCTGATCGAATCGCGGTCGAACGCCGGCGTCTGGTAGACGGTCATGATGTAGTCGGTTAGCGTGTTGATCTCAGCGTCGGTCAGGTTGAATCTCGGCATGCGTCGGATGAGCGCCGGCCGCAGCGTATTCGGATTCTTCAGAAATTCCTGCAGCCAGGGCCGCTGCACCGAAGTGCCTTCCCACGTGAGGTCGGGAGCCATGTCGCCGCCGCGCCCATTGATCGCGTGGCAACTGAAGCAGCGCAGGTCGTTCATGAGCTGTCCGGCCTTGCCCGCAGGCTGGTAGTTCGATTCCTGATGCGAGGCCAGGCGCAGTGCAGGCGATTGCGTTTGCGCGCGATCGGTGAGGGCAAGCAGGGCAGTTGTGACAGCATCGATCTGCTGCGGCGTGAACTTGAACTGCGGCATCTTCAGCGACGCCCCAAACGCGCGCGGCTTTTGCACCTTTGCCGCGATGTAATCAGGGAGCGTGTGGCGAACGCCTTCCGCGAATGCAATCTGGACGAGCGGCTTGCTGCCGATACGGCTCAGGTCAGGAGCAAAGTTCTCCGGCTTCCTAACGCCGTTGATCTCGTGGCACGATGCGCAGCCGTACTCAGTGACGAGTTGTTTGCCGTGAGCGATCTGGTCCGGCGTTGCGTCCGGCAGGTGCACGTTCGCAAGGAAGTCGCTGTCAGTCTTCGCCTGCAGGAACCCGCTCAGCGTCGCGATCTGCTGATCGGTGAAGCGGTAATGCGGCATGGCGGTTCCGGGATCGTAGTCGCCGGGGTTGCCCAGCCATGCGGCGATCCACTGGGGCTTCGCCTTCGTACCGATCTTCGTGAGTTCCGGCCCGAGGTCTCCGCCGACCAGCGCGCCAGCCGCATTCTGCACGGCATGACACGATGCGCAGAACGATTCGCCGTACAGACTCGCGCCGGCGGCTGGATCAGCCGAGGCCTTCGCGGTGGTTGACGACGCATTCTGCAGCGCCGGCAACGGCGTGCTCTGTGCGATCAGGAACGCCGACACGTCGCGCAACTGGTCGTCGCTGAACCCAAAGTTCGGCATCGTTGCGGTAGAAGAGTATGCCTGAGGGTCTTTCACCCAGGCGTAGATCCACTCACGCGTGGTCTTGTCGGCGATGTGAGCGAGCGACGGCGGATCATCGTCCGGCAGCATCTTCTTGCCGTCAGGCAGCGTGACGTTGTGGCAGTGCGCACAACCACTGCGCGCAACAAGACGTCTGCCGAGATTCAACTGCGGAGTGCCGGGCAGATCTGCGAGATGGCATTGCCCGCATGCCGACTCGATGTACTTCGCCGGCAGGATCGGCTGCTCCCAGGCTTTCGTGCTGCTGTGCGCTTCTTCGACCGTGGTTGCGGCACCCTGTCCGCGATGGCACGTGACGCACCCGAACTCCGTCATTGAATGCGGAATGTTCGGATGCTTACGGAACGGTTGCTGGCTAACGTTCGAGAGGCTCGCTTCGCGCAGGCCGACGTGACAGGTCGTGCAGCGGTCCACTACGTTCTGCTCGGGAATCCACACCTGCTGTATCCCGGACTGCATGTGCTTTTCGAGCGTGGCGCCCTCAGCGCGGCCGCGCACGAACGTGCGGTATTGGTTCTGATAATGGCGCCACTCGCTGAAATGATTCTTGGCCGGCGCGATCGCCAGCGAAAGGAGCAGCAACACGCTGACCGTGCCGAACGCACGGGTGCTGTCGCCGAAGAGCGCATGGCGGAGCGAGCGAAGATTATCGAGGATCTTCATATCAGCTCCTCCATGGCCAGACCCAGGACCAGCCTGGACCGCGGAAGAACGTTCCGACCGCCGTGAGCACGACGAGTTCGAAGAGGAACCACGTCATGATCCAGAACGACAGCGGCTTACCGGTTAGCCAGCGACGGAATCCAGTTGTGGATCGCGGGTCGGTGTAGGCTGCCAGCAACATGAAGGCAGCAACGATGAGTGTAGGCACGAGTGCCACGAGCACATCGAACACGGCAAGGAAAATGCAAAACGCTACGACGATGGCTCCGATGATCGTCAGCTTGCGCGTGCGGTCGCGCAGGAACAGGCCTTCCGACTCGATGTTGATGTTGAAATAGGGGATCACTATCAGGGCCATCACTACAAGGCCCGGGATGAGAACTCCGGCAACCACGGGCGGAAAGTAGTGCAGCAGTTCCTGCAATCCGAGGAAGTACCACGGAGCCTTCGCCGGATTGGGCGTGTGCATCGGATCGGCAAGACCCTCGAGTGGCGCGTCGAAGAAAAGCGATATCCAGACCAAGACGATGGCCAGCACCTGAACGGCGACCGCAATTCGCAGGAAGCCCTCGGGATGCGTCATCACGGTGTCTTCGTCTTTGACCTTTACCTGCGGGGATGTGCGCCGGGTGATGAACGCAATGCGAATCGGGGTCTTCTTCGCGTTGGAATCAAATCCGGCGACGTAATCTTTTTGTTCGCTCATCGCGGATTCACCTCACGGCGTCGTTACTTGCCCCGCTCACCGACGCTGCCGTCACCCGCATCGTTTCCGGCCCGGCGTAGAGTCCGCCATCCTTTCGTATGCGCCAGAAGTGGATCGCGATGAAGAACACCAGCGTCATCGGCAGGATCACGCAATGCAGCACATAGAACCGGAGGAGCGCATTTGCGTTGACCTGGTGTCCGCCGAGCAGCAGATAACGCATGTTCCCGCCAACCACCGGCACCGCCGACGCGATGTTGCTACCGACTGTCACGGCCCAGTAAGCAAGCTGGTCCCACGGCAACAAGTACCCCGTGTAACTGAGCAACAAAGTGAACAGCAGCAGGAAAACGCCGATGACCCAGTTGAATTCGCGCGGCGGCCGATACGCGCCCCTGTAGAAGACCTTGAACATGTGCGCGAAGACAAGAAACACCATCGCGTGCGCCGACCACCGGTGCAGGTTCCTCAGAAATACGCCTGACGACACTGCAAACTGGAGGTCTTTCATGTCGGCGTACGCCTGCGGTACCGAAGGGTGGTAGTACAGCATCAGCAGGACGCCGGTGATCACCAGAATTGCAAACGTCGCGAAGCTCAGTGCGCCCAGGTACCATGTCACGCTGAAGTCGAGTGCACGTTTGCGTGCCTTCACCGAGAACAAGTGCAGGAACACGTTCTGCTGCACGACCATCGCGCGATGCAGCTTGCTCGAACCTGGCCCGCTGCGGAAGACAGACCGCCAGACGCGGCTGCGACGGACTTGCTCGACGTAGTTGTCCAACGTGTTGGCCATCGTCACACCCTCACCATCTGGCGCTCGGGAACGATTGCCGACCTGTCGATCATCAGTTCGCCTTCGTCACTTAACCAGGTTCGCAGCCACGGCAACGGACGCGGCGCAGGGCCCTCGATCTTCGTCCCATCCCGCCGGAACTTACTACCGTGGCAGGGACACGCGATGATGCCCAACTCAGGCTTCCACGCTGTCAGGCATCCAAGGTGTGTGCACACAGCAGCGAGTGCGTAGAAACCTTCTGACGCCCGCACGATGTAAATGCCGTTCTCGGGATCGAGTGTCACCGAGTCGGCGGGGTAGCGGTCCGGCTTGCCCGCGTTCACCACGGGCGAAGGCTCATACAGCACGTTCGGCGAGAGATATTGGTATGCGAACACCGCCGTGCCACAAGCAGCCAGAGCTACCGAGCCCAGGCCGACTTTAACGAAGAACTGCCGACGGCTCACTTCATCCTGTTCGGGACCTTTGTTGTTGTCATCCGGCATAAGCTACTGCCTTTTTCCTGGGACTGTATCGCGGCCGAGTTCTCGCTGGGGCGCGGCGGACAAATCCATTGACTGAATCGAGATCAGCCCTGTGCGTTCGGCTGAAACAAGTTGGTACGACTCCATCGTGATAGTGCCTGCGGGGCATCGCAGCGCACACAAGCCGCAGCGAATGCAGCGCGTCTCGTCCTTGATCATCGCCGAGCCGGTGATGACCCCGAGTTCCTCGGCCGCGACATCGTCGAGTTCGACATCGAACCGGTACTGGTTATCGGTGATGACGTCGAGGACCTCAGGCGTGAACTCGATACGGTCGAGCGACACGAGCTTCAGGCAATTCTCCGGACATACATCGACGCAGCCTCCGCAGAGCACGCACTGCGTCCCGTCGACCTCGAATCCCTCGAAGATCGTGTTGGTCCAGCATTTCAGGCATCGACGCGCTTCTTCCATAGCGGCTGGTTCGTCGTAGCCGATTTCGACTTCGGTGATGCCCGTGCGCCGCTCGATCGGCAGAACGGGTACGGGTTGCCGCGCTAGTTCCATGAAGTCTTCGAACATGCGGTGCCGTGTCAGCACCTCCACCTCGATGATCGGGTCGGGATGGCGTACCTTCCTGAGGTATTCGTCGATTCCGACTGCGGCCCGCTTACCGTCAGCCACGCTGTCGATGATCAGGCGCGGACCGAACACGCAGTCGCCGCCGGCAAACACTCCCGGTGCGCTCGTCATCAGGTTTTCGCGATTGACTGCGATGAGACCACGAGCAGAGAGCTGCACACCGTCTTCAGGTTGGAGAAAACTCAAGTTAGGCGCCTGCCCGATCGCCATGATGATGGTGTCGCACGGAAGTTGTTTCTCGCTGCGTTCGTAGAACGCCGGATTGAAGCGCTTCTGTTCGTCGAACACCCATTTCGTATCCAGCGTTTCCAGGGCGACGACTTTCCCGTCGCGTCCTATCACCCGCTTCGGACCGAAGCCTGCGTGGAGGACGATGCCCTCGCCTTCGGCTTCCTCGATCTCTTCGGCAGCGGCGGGCATTTCATTTCGCCGTTCCAGACAGACGATGTGGACCTCGCGGGCGCCCATTCGCAGGGCGGTGAGCGAGATGTCCACCATCTCGTGCGTCGCGACTGCTGAAATGTTCTCGTCGCTCGGAACGACTTCGTCCGCGGCGCCATGTTCCTTGAGTACTTCGCGTGCGGCGGAACGCGCAACGTCCATGGCCACGTTGCCGCCTCCGATAACGATCACACGCTTGCCGATCGTGAACTTGTACCCGAGGTTTACGTTGAGCAGGAACTCGATACCGCGATGCACTCCGTCGAGGTCCACTCCGGGTATGTTCAAGTCTCGGCTGCGGTGCGCGCCGACGGCGAGCAACACGGCGTCGAAGCCCTGGCTGCGGAGTTCGGAAATTGTGAAGTCCCGGCCCGCAGCCTGATTCAGTTTGAGAGTGATGTCGCCGGTTTCGAGAATCTCGCGGACCTGCGCTTCCACCACGCTGCGTGGGAGGCGGTACTCCGGAATGCCGAGATAGAGCATTCCGCCCGCAACCGGCGCGGCTTCGAAGATCGTGACGGAATAGCCCATCAGCGCGAGGTCGTGTGCGGCGGAGAGTCCTACCGGTCCTCCGCCGACCACCGCCACCTTAAAGGGGAGTCTTTCCACGGGCTTCGGTCGCAAGTCGCCGCGATACTTCGACTCCGGGCCGTAGCGTTCAGTCAAGAAGCGTTTTAGCGCGCGGATCGCGATAGGTCTGTCGATCTCGCCGCGCCTGCACGCGGTTTCACACGGGTGCGCGCAGACCCGTCCGCAGATGCTGGCCAGCGGATTCGGATCTCGCGCGAACCGGTACGCTTCCTCGAACCGCCCCTGTGCGATGAGTCCGACATACCTTCCGGCGTTGGTGTGTGCCGGGCACGCCATCATGCAGGGGAAATTCGTATTAAGCCAATCTTTATCTACCTTCTTCGTTTCGAACCGCTTCAACATGGGAACCCTGCTTCGGGTAGGTGCAGACCCTCACTGTTCGAAGCCGCTCACTTCGACAGCGTGAAATCCGCCTTCGCCTCGCTGCCGGACACTGTGACTGGCTTGTTCTGCGTTTTTGCACCTTCGTGCCATGCCGTCGCCGTATACGAGCCGTCCGGCACGTTCTCGATCTTGTAGTTGCCGCTCTCGTCGGTCTCGGCGAAGAACGGGGACGGGCTCACCACGATGTATCCGGCCATCTCCGGATGGACGTTGCACAGCAGCGGAACGGCTCCCGCCTTGTCGAACTTGAACGAACGTTTTTCACCCTTCGGCCACGTGCCGAGGTTGTGCGTCTGTTTTTTATCCCCGCCCACGGAGGGCCAGAACACGTTGTGCTGAACGCTGTCGCTGTTCAGAAACTCCACCGTCGTCCCCTGCTGCACGGCCATGATATGCGGCTGGAACATCAGTCCTTTCTGGTCCATGACCGGGCGCTGCGTGGGAGCCGGAAATGTCTTTCCCGGAGCGTCGAGGTATACGACCGATTTTCCGGATACTCCAGACACCTTGCCGCTCACTGTTCCCGCACTCGCAAAAATGCTGACGATGACAACCAGCGCGATGACCAGAACTGAATTGCGACTCATCGAACAACCTCCTCTTTGATTTTGGACAGAGTGGCGCGCTGTCTCGTGACGTTCAGTAAACGAACTCGAGTCCCGCGGTCGCTGTGTTCACGCGGAACGGCGAAATGATTACGGGCACGCCCGTGATGGGGTTAATCCCCGCTGTGATCTGCTGCCGGGGCCTGATTGCATACTCAAACGAAGCCTTGATGTTCGCATGGACCAGGAACTGGACGCCGGGAGTGATGCGGTCTCGGGTAGCTTTGACGGGTCCGAAGAACGGCGTGCCCGTGATTCCCGCCAGTCCGTTGATGCGGTCAGCCTCTGAATTCACCGCGTCGTAGCGCATGATCAACATCAGCCACGGATATGCGAGGTAGTCGGCTTCGAGGAAACCGCCGCCGAAAGTTGCCGGAACGCCGTGAACGAACGCTACCGGATTGGGTGCGAACGCGGCACCGGTTGCGTCGATCGGCACGAGGTTGTGATCTCGGCCGTACATGTACAAGCCGAACAGGTTGAAGGTTCGGTAATTGAAGCTGAAATCGCCGCCAACCCGATAGAACGGCTCGCGCGCCGTGAGCAGCGTGTTGACTGTGACGTCGGTCGGCAACACTCCGACAAACCTCTGTACCGATCGTCCGTAGAAGTAATAAGTGCCCAGGCTCAGATAAGTGTGATCCCGCGGCCCTGTGGCTCCGGCCGCCTGAATCTCCTTGCGGCTCTCCTTGTTCTTCTCAAGGTTGAACCGGTACATGAAACGCGCGTAAATGTCTTTGAAATTGGCGTCGGAGGTGAATCCCAGGCCGCCGTTGTTTCCACCTGTCGCTGACGGCACAAAGTCCGAACCTGCAGTCGTGCCGGTGGTGTTCTGATTCACGGCTGCAAGTGAGTACCAATATCCACCGTAGTGATGTCCGCCGCTGATCTCCGCTCCCTGCGCGGCGCCGGCGAATGCGAACACGTTGTTCACGTTCTGCTGCGGAAACAGCGAGTTCATCACGCCGACATTCGCCTGCGTGTAGATGTCCCAAGGGGTGATGTTCCACGATCTAGCCTGACTGAACGGCAGGTCGAGTTCGAACTGACCCACGCGCAAACTCAACGAATCCGTGGGCATGTGAAGGAAACGGCTGAGGTTCACGAACCTGAGATACCCGTCGCCAAGGCCGCCGTCACCATTTGAGCCGGCCACGCTGATGTCATCGTCCACCCAGAACGCAATGTCGCTGCCGAAATTTCCCGCGGTGAAGATGCTGAACAAGCCGGTCTCGAAGTCCGTGCGAGGAATGAACGCAGGCGGCGTTGGAGTGAATGATGTCGAGCCTGCCGGCGGTACAAACCCGACATTGTTGGCATTCTTGCCGACCACGTGAAAGAAGTTGTTCATCCGGAGACCGATCGGCGGCATGCCGGGGATCTTGCCGGGCCAGATCGCGTGCGGCCAAAGATCGGCCTGTGCCGGCGCTCCGAGCATGACCGGCGGCACTTTGATCATGGACTCATCGTCTTTTGGAAACTTGAATCCGGCATCCTTGAAGGCTTTGCCGAAGTCGTTGAGTTTGGGAAAATCCAGATGGCAGGTGCTGCAGGAAGTGCCGTACTGGCGCGAGAAGGCCGGTATGGCGTTGCCGGGCTGGGGGAACAGAGCTATCAGTGTGAGCGTAAAGACGAGCGCTGAGACCGCAGCGGGAAGAGCCTGGCCATGCAGTTTATGCATGCTGCACACTCCGGAACAGGATTGCAGTGCGACGGCAATATCGGTGTGCGATATAGCCATCTCTCCCCAGTGCAGCGGAATATAACACGACTCAGGTGCTCACGATGGCGCGATGTGACGCATCCCCGCATTTTTGTGAGTTTCAGCCCGGTTTCTCAGACGTTGTGGTTCACATTTGCACATGAATGCACCCTCCAGCAATTTGAACCGGCCGCGTGAACACGAAGTGGTGTGATTTGCTTTTGCGGGCTCTTGAACGTCGCCTGAAGTAAGTAACCACAAGTCGGCTAGTGTAACGTGATCGGACAGAACCCTCCGCTCGAGCGATATCCCTTTGAACTCAAGCTCTGGGCACACTTCTGCCTGCTGCAAGCAATTGCATTGACGGTTCTGTTCCTATATGCAAATATTCCTACTTACGAATGGCTGAACTATCGCACTTTACCGCTGAGTTCTTTAAAGCTCTGTCGCATCCCCTTCGAATCCGGGTCCTGGATGCACTACGCCAGGGCGAGCTGGGAGTCAACGAGCTTAGTTTGAGGCTAAAGGTGGAGCAGACCACCTTGTCTCAGCAACTCGCCGTCTTGCGAAAAAGCAGCATCGTGATCGGACGCAAAGAGGGTCAGAACGTCTTCTATTCTGTACGAGATGACGAGATTTTCCGGTTGCTGGACGATGCGCGCCGGATATTCAACAATCAGCTCGTGGACGTTCGCGACCTGCTAGCGCAACTCTCCGCCCCGCCAGACAGACTATCGCCATAAGCTGGACGATCGCCCTTCTACGTCCTCTTACCTACGTTAATTCCAAAGCATACGAGTTTTGATGATCCAGAGTGCGTTTGATTCGTTTCTGATACTCCTGCTCCTCGTTCCAGCAGTGACTCTGCTCGGAAAGGCCGGCAAGAAGCTCCGCGTGGCAGGTCCCGTCCTGCTCCTGATCGTGCTCGCACTGGGGGCCGTTGCTTCCGCCGTCTGCTTCTGGCAGGGATTGACTGTCGCCATTGATCTTTCAAGTTTGGCTCCGCTTCCGTTCGCTCTTGGTGTCGACCGGCTCAGTGCGTTTTTTCTGATTCTCATCTGTGGGGTTGGCGTTCCGGTCACACTATTTTCGATCTCGTATGTCGACCGGCACTACGAAGGTAAGCGGCGTGTGTGGATATGGGTGTTCGTGCCCCTGTTTCTCGCTTCGATGGTACTGGTCGTGGCGGCATCCACCACATTCGCTTTTCTGTTCGGATGGGAACTGATGACGCTGCTTTCCGCCGGACTGATCCTGATCGATGGCGATTCCGAGCAGCGACGCCACAACGTCTTTATCTATCTGCTCATGATGCATGCGGGAGCCGCTGCAGTAGTCGGCGCATTCATGGTGTTCATGTCGCACGGGAGCGCCTTGGATTTTGCCGGCATTCGCGCCGCTGCAGCCGTCATGCCTGCCCAACTGCGCAGCGTGGCCTTTATCTTTACGGTCATCGGGTTTGGGGCAAAGGCCGGCATTATTCCTCTGCATTTGTGGCTTCCCCGCGCGCATCCGATTGCCCCGACACCGGTGTCGGCTCTGATGTCCGGAGTCATGCTGAAGACCGCCATTTACGGTTTTGTGCGGTTTTCGTTCGACTTTCTGGGCACGGGCCCGAGTTGGTGGGGATACATAGCACTGGCAGCCGGTGCAGCGTCAGGCGTACTGGGTGTGCTCTACGCTATTTCGGAACATGACCTTAAGCGGTTGCTCGCCTACCACAGCGTCGAGAATATCGGAATTATTTATCTCGGACTTGGGGCCGCCCTCGTCTTCCGGGCTAACAATGCGCTTCTTTGGGCCACCTTGGCTTTAATGGCGGCACTGCTGCACACGCTGAACCATGCATTGTTCAAGAGCCTGCTTTTCCTCGGCGCGGGTGCAATTTCTGATGCCACTCACACTCTGGACATTGAGGAACTCGGCGGACTGTTGAAACGCATGAAGGTTACTGGTGCGTTGTTCCTCGTCGCCTGTTGCTCGATTGTCGGCCTGCCATTGTTCAACGGATTCATCAGCGAGTGGCTGACGTTCCGAAGCTTCATCGCAGGGGGTGCGCTCGCCAGTCCACTTGCTGCCATCGTGCTGCCGCTAGGGGCGGGTGTACTGGCTTTGATCGGCGGATTGGCCGCAGCCTGTTTTGCGAAGGTCTACGGCGTCGCATTTCTTGGTCGACCGCGTAGTGCCGAAGCGGAACAGGCACGGGAAGTGCCGGGAACGATGCTTTGGGGCATGTCGCTCCTGGCCCTGGTGTGCATCATTATCGGAATCGCGCCCGGATTCGTGCTGTGGCCGCTGAGCCTCACGGCACAGAACTTCTTGGGCAGTGTGGGATTTCCCGACGAGGCAGCATCCATCACGCGGCTCATTCCATGGATTGCCGCAGGCATTCTCGCATTTCTGGTGGGTGCCGGCCTGCTGCGGACCAAGATTCGAGTAACTCCTACTTGGGCGTGCGGACTTCCGCGCCTCGACGGCCGCATGCAGTACACGTCCACCTCCTTTTCCAAGCCACTGCGCAGGGTATTTTCCCGTGTATACAGGCCGGATCGCTCGGTCGAGGTACTGCCACCCAATGAGACCTTCTTCCCGACGAGCATTGAGTATCGTTCGGTTCGCACTACTTCGTATGAAACGGCGCTCTACCGGCCTGCGGTTGATGCCATTGTTGCCACGGCCCAACGGCTGCGGCAATTGCAGACGGGAAATATACAGGTCTATCTGCTCTACATGTTCATAGCGCTGGTTGCATTGTTGATCTTTGCGAGGGTTGCATGACGCCGGCTATCAATGCCATACAGGTCCTGCTGCTTGTGCTGACAGCGCCGCTCCTGCGCGGCGTGGTTTCACGCGTGAAGGCGCGCATTCAAAATCGGCGCGGCGCCAGTGTGTGGCGTCCTTACTCCGACCTGCTCAAACTCTTCAGGAAAGAGGACCTGGTGCCGCCGACTGCTTCCGGCATCTTCCGGCTCTCGCCACGGATTGTTTTCGCAGCCACACTGGTTGCGGCCTGCTTTGTGCCGCTGTTCCAGTCTTCATCGCTTTTCGGCACGGGCGGCGATTTCATCCTGCTGGTATACGTGCTGGCGCTGGGCCGCTTCTTCCTTGTACTCGGGGCAATGGACGGTGGCAGTGCCTTCGGCGGAATGGGCGCCAGCCGCGAAGCACTCGTATCGACGCTGGCTGAGGCGCCGTTGATCCTCGGACTGACCTCGCTGGCCATTCTTGCGCGTACCAGTTCGGTCGAGGGTATCGTTGCCTGGACTGTGACGCAGGACTTTTTTCACATCTCAGCCGTTCACGCCCTTGCCTTTGCCGCGTTGGCACTGGTGGGAATCGCCGAAACCGGGCGCATTCCCGTCGACAATCCCACAACTCATCTTGAACTCACGATGATTCATGAGGCAATGGTGCTGGAGCACTCGGGCCCGAGCCTCGCGTTCATCGAGTGGGCGAGCGCAATCAAGCTGAACGTCGTGATGGCGTTGATCATCGCGCTGTTTGTGCCCTGGGGGATTGCCGGAAGCTTCTCGTTCGCCGCGATAAGTCTGGCTGTGGTTCTGTATGTGTTGAAGCTCGCCGTACTGGCCGTGGCGCTAGCCGTGATTGAGAGCAGCGTGGCGAAGCTGCGCATGTACCTCGTTCCAGACTTCCTGGGCGTGGCTTGCGCATTGTCGATTCTGGCAGTGGTATTCACTGCGGTGATGAGGTGATCGATGGGCCTGGTTGAAGTTGCGGCGGCAAAGACGCTGGCGTCGTCCGCTGTCTTCGTGTTCATAACGGTGTTGCTGATGTCGGCGGCACGGCGTACGTCCACTTGCATCGTGCTGTTCTGCGCACAGTCTGCCGTTATCACGGCGCAGATTGCGGCGTCGGCCTACGTGCACCATTCGGCAGAGGCATACGCGGTGGCGGCCTTGGTGCTGTTGATCAAGGTGATAGGCATTCCATATCTATTGTTCCGCATTGTCGACCGCCTGCAAACATCGGGCGAGGTGATGGCTTCTACCACTTCGTCGCAATCGGTGTTTATCGCCGCGGGGCTCATTCTGTTGTCTTTTCTGACCATTAAGCCCTACGTGCTGGCGTTGCACGTGGACGAGGACATGCTCGCGGCGGCGGTCGCACTGGTATTGACGGGATGCTTCCTGATGGTCAGCCGCAAGAAAGCCTTGATGCAGGTCGTCGGACTGCTGGTGCTGGAGAACGGCATCTTCCTGGCGGCGCTGACTACCGTGTTCGGGATGCCACTGGTAATTGAGATTGGCATCTTCTTCGATTTACTCATGGGTGTATTTCTGATGGGACTGTTTGTGTTTCGAATTCGCGACACCTTTGATCATCTCGACGTGTCGAAACTCCGGCGGCTGAAGGGCTGAAAATGGTACTTC
>JAEZPW010000229.1 GCA_023441255.1 Acidobacteriota bacterium | reverse complement strand
CGCTACACAAATCCTGCATTACGGCCGGAACGGCATGCCGAGGTGCTTCAGCAGGGCGCGCGCCTGATCGTCCGATTTGGCAGTGGTGACGACGGTGACGTTCATGCCCTTCAGCTTTTCAACCTTGGCGTAGTCGATCTCGGGGAAAATCAACTGGTCGCGAAGGCCAAGCGTGTAGTTGCCACGGCCGTCGAACGACTTGGTGCTGACGCCACGGAAGTCGCGTACACGGGGCAGAGCCACGTTCATGAGGCGATCAAGGAATTCGTACATTCGGTCGCCTCGCAACGTCACCATGGTGCCAATCGGCATGCCTTCGCGGACTTTGAAGGCCGCGATCGACTTCTTCGCCTTGGTAACGACCGGTTTCTGACCAGTAATCTGGCCAAGTTCGGTCACGGCCGGGTCAAGAATCTTTGCGTTCTGCGTGGCTTCGCCGACGCCCATGTTGACCACAACCTTGTGCAGGCGCGGAACCGCCATTGGGTTCGTGAGCTCAAGCTCTTTCATCAGCGCCGGCGCAACTTCCTTCTGGAAACGTAGTCTCAGGCGAGAACCGCCCTTGACGTTACTCCTAGGGGCCTCGGTCGACTTTTCGGCGGCCTCTGCGGCGGCCTTCTTTTCAGGCTTGCCCTTACCTTCGCCTTTGGGCTTACCTTCGCCCTTCGGCTTCTTCTGTTCTTTTTCGTCAGCCATTTGCTCTTCGCTGCTTTCTCCCACGGTTTCCGGTTCAACGGGTTCGTGAGGTTGTCAATTGGGTATCAGGTTTTCAATGGCCCGATGACCAGATCACCCGATGGCCCGACTTACTTCTCCAAGGTCGTGCCGCACTTCCTGCAGACGCGGCGGCGAGTATCGCCCTGCATCTGGTGCCCGATGCGGACCGGACCGCAGGAGCCGCAGATCAGCATTACGTTCGACAGGTCGATCTTCATTTCCTGCTCGGCAATGCCGCCCTTGATGTTTCGCTGCGGATTCGGACGCACGTGCTTCTTAGTGATCATCACGTGCTCGACCAGGACTTTACCCTCGTCGGGGAACACGCGCAGTACGCGCCCTTCCTTGCCGGCGTCACGCCCGGCGATGACCTTCACCTGATCATTGCGGCGGATATCAACGTGTTTATGCATATCAGTTCTCAGCCTTATCTCGGGCCTGCTGTCTGCCAGGTCGGAGACCCGGCACTACACAAGCCGATTGCTCACCTAGATAACTTCAGGGGCGAGCGAAACAATCTTCAAAAACTTCCGGTCGCGCAGTTCGCGGGCCACAGGGCCGAACACGCGAGTTCCGACCGGCTCGCCGTCGGCATTGATCACCACCGCCGCGTTCTGGTCGAAGCGGATGTAGGTACCGTCCTTGCGGCGCGTTTCCTTGTGGGTGCGCACAATAACGGCCTTGACCACCGTGCCCTTCTTCACCTGGCCATCGGGCGAGGCTTCCTTCACGGCCGCGGTGATTATGTCCCCGAGGCCGGCCACAAGGCCGGTGGATCCACCCAACGGCAGAATCATCTGCAACTTGCGGGCGCCGCTGTTGTCGGCCACCTCGAGCATGGTTCTCATCATCACTGCCATAATCGAATCTCCCAAACCGCTGTTGGCTGTTGGCTGAAGGCCAAAACCCAACGGCGCCTCTTTTACTGCTGCGTCTCCGGGGTGCCTTCCACCGTGAGGTCGGCACCCGGAACCAGGGCCGCCTTGCGGAGGATTTCCTTCAATTCCCAGCGCTTCAGCTTCGAGAGCGGCCGGGTTTCCTGGATCCGCACCACGTCGCCGACATGGCAGCTGTTGTTCTCGTCGTGGGCGTAGAACTTCTTCGATCTTTTGACCACGCGGCGATACATCGGGTGCGCCTTCTGGCGCGTGACTTCGACCACGATGGTCTTATTCATCTTGGCCGAGGTGACGTAGCCGATCTGTTCTTTGCGGCGCCCGGCGGTCTGTTCGGTTGTCGTTGTCTCGGGCATTACTTCGTCTCCGTAGCTTTCTGGGCTTCCAATTCCTTGGCGCGCAGTATGGTTTTCACGCGCGCGATGTCTTTCTTCAGCCCGCGGATCTTTTTAAGGCTCTCCGTCTGTCCCATATTGAGCTGGAACTTCAGGCGGAAGAGCTGATCGCTGAGGTCGCGCTCCTGGTGGCGAAGCTCGGCGTCGGTCAGGTTACGAATCTTTTCTGCCTTCATGGCTCTCCCCTTTAGTGGACCGTGGGACGCGAAACGAAGCGCGTCTTCAGCGGCAGTTTGTTCGAGGCCAGGCGCATCGCTTCCTGGGCATCTGCGACGGAAACGCCTTCCATTTCGAACAGGATCTTTCCCGGGCGAACCACGGCGACCCAGTGGTCCGGCGCGCCCTTGCCCTTACCCATACGGGTTTCGGCAGGCTTCTTGGTTACCGGCTTGTCCGGGAACAGGCGGATCCAGATTTTGCCACCGCGCTTGATGAAGCGGGTCATGGCAACGCGGCTCGCCTCAATCTGGCGGTCGGTGATATAGCCGCATTCCATCACCTTGAGCCCGAAATCACCGAAAGACAGCTCGGAGCCGCGCCAGGCTTTGCCTCTCATGCGGCCGCGCTGCTGCTTGCGGTACTTAACTTTCTTTGGCATCAACATAACGAGTTCTCAGTTCTCGGTTCTTCTGTTCGCAATGGGCGCGCGCGAACCGATGCTTGTGCGCGTCCGAACCTTGTGTGCGCCGGCTTGCTGGCGCATCACGAATCTCCCAAAGACCCACCCTTCGCTCCGCGAAGAATGGGACACCCACGGTGTTCCTAGAACGCCGGAGCGGCCGTCTGGCTCTCGCGACGCTTGGTGCCAAGGATCTCGCCGCGATAAATCCACGTCTTGACGCCGATGACACCGTACGTGGTCTTCGCCTCAGCAAAGCCGTAATCGATATCGGCGCGGAGCGTGTGCAGCGGCAGGCGACCCTGCAGGTACCATTCGGAACGCGCGATTTCGTGGCCATTCAAGCGGCCGCTGACGCGAACCTTGATACCTTTGCAACCGAAGCGCAGCGCGGAGTCGACCGACTTGCGCATGGCGCGGCGGAAGCCGACGCGCTTTTCAAGCTGCAGCGCGATTCCTTCGGCGACCAGCTGGGCATCCAGTTCGGGCTTGTGCACTTCCTGGATGTCGACGTAAACGTCGCGGCCGGTGCGCTTGGCGATCTCCTGCTTCAGCTTGTCAATTTCGGCGCCTTTGCGGCCGATGATGATGCCGGGGCGGGCTGTGCGGATGATGATGCGCAGCTTGTTGCCCGGACGCTCGATATCAACCGAGCTGACGCCAGCCGATTTCAGCTTGTCCTTGAGTTCGTCCTTCAGCTTGACGTCCTCAATAAGCAGCTTGTCGTAGTCGCGATCAACGAACCAGCGCGACTTCCACGGCTTGGTTACTCCAATGCGAAATCCGTAAGGATGGACCTTCTGTCCCATCGTTCCTCTCAGTGCGCGTTCCGCGCGCTTTTGGCTATTGGCCTTTGGCCGTTAGCCGCGGACCTGCGGTCCGCTGACAACCTGGTTACTTCTTCTTTGCGGTCTTCTTGGCCGCGGTTTTCTTTGCAGGCGCTTTCTTGGTGGCCTTCTTCGCTGCCGGTTTTGCCGGAGCAGCCTGGGTCGCCCTGCCCGCGCCGTTGGCGCGAACCTTCTCCGCAAGCGCGATCTCGATGTGCGACATGCGGCGCTGGTACCGGTACGCACGACCCTGCGGCGCCGGACGGATGCGCTTCATACGCGGACCCTCGTTGGCCACCGCACGCTTGACGTAAAGGTTGTCTACGTCAACATCGACGCCCTTTTCCGTGCTGGCGTAGTTCGCGTTCTCCACCGCCGAACGAAGCAGTTTTGCCATCTTCTCGGCAATGCGCTTCTTGGTGAAGAGCAGCGTGTTCATGGCTGTTTCAACGCGCTGGCCCTTGATGAGGTCGAGAACCAGGCGCGCCTTCTGCGGCGAAACGCGAACGTATCGCAATTCCGCTCTGTATTCGGCTGTCGTTTCTGCCATTGCTCTCACTCCTCACTAAGCCCGGGGCGCAGCCGGTTTGGCAGCCGTCTCCGTGGCCGCCTTCACCGAGTGCCCCTTGAAGGCGCGGGTGAAACTGAATTCGCCAAGCTTGTGGCCCACCATGTTCTCCGTGACGTACACGGGGATGAACTTCTTGCCGTTGTGCACGGCGATGGTGTGGCCCACCATTTCCGGCGTGATAGTCGAGCGACGCGACCACGTGCGCAGAACCTTTTTGTCATTGCGCGCGTTCATGTCCTCGATCTTCGACGCGAGGTGCTGATCGACAAACGGACCTTTTTTCGTTGAGCGTGCCATACCTATTTATTCCTGCGGTTGACAATGAACTTGTCGGTCCGCTTGTTGTTACGAGTCTTGTAGCCGCGGGTCGGCTGGCCCCACGGAGTGACCGGGTGACGACCGCCGGAAGTCTTGCCCTCGCCGCCGCCGTGCGGGTGATCGACCGGGTTCATGACGACGCCGCGGTTGTGCGGACGGCGTCCGAGCCAACGGGTGCGGCCAGCCTTGCCGATCGAAATGTTTTCGTGATCGAGGTTGCCCACCTGCCCGATGGTCGCGATGCAATCCACCAGGACGCGCCGGGTCTCGCCTGAGGGCAGTTTTAGCAGAGCGTAGTCGCCTTCCTTCGCCACCAGCTGCGCCTGCGCACCTGCGGAACGTGCCATCTGGGCGCCCTTGCCAGGCTTCAGTTCGATCGCATGGACAACCGTGCCGGCCGGAATATTGCGCAGCGGCAGCGAGTTCCCGACGATGATATCGGCCTCGGGACCACTCACGACGGTGGCGCCGACCTGCAATCCATTTGGGTGCAGGATGTAGCGCTTTTCGCCGTCGGCATAGCTCAGCAATGCGATGCGGGCGGAGCGGTTGGGATCGTATTCGATCGACACGACCTTCGCCGGAATGCCGGCCTTGTCGCGCTTGAAGTCGATGATGCGCAGCTTGCGCTTGTGTCCGCCGCCGCGGAACCAGATGGTCTGGTCACCGCTGTTGCGACGTCCGCCGCTCGACTTCTTCGAGACGGTCAGCGGCTTATGTGGCTTATCCGTCGTCAAGTCGTCATTCACCAGCGTCGTCTTGAAACGCAGTGACGGGGTAAGCGGTCTGTAAGTCTTAATCGCCATATTCAACTCTTAGCTCTTGGCCTTTGGCTGTTGGCCATCGACCCGTTCGCGGATGATTTCTAAACTCACCCATACATGCCTGCCGAAAGCCAACGGCCAACGGCTAAAGGCGGTTTCTACAGGTTCTGTGCGTACTCCGGCATCTTTTCGCCTTCTTTGAGGCGCACATAGGCCTTCTTCCAGTCTGGACGGTAGCCAGTGAATTTTCCGCGGCGACGTTCCTTGCCGACGAAAACCGCCGTGCGTACCGTGTCAACCTTCACCTTGAAGATCGACTGGACCGCTTCCTTGATCTCGTTCTTGGTCGCATCCGGAGCAACCTGGAAAACCAGCGTCTGCTGCGTTTCCTTGATACCGAGACCCTTTTCGGTGATGACCGGCTTACGAATGATCTGGTAGGCCGACTTCATTACGCCACCTCCGCCTTACGCTTCGGCGCAGAGGCCTTCAGCGAATCCTGCAGCTTCTCGAACGCGGGCCGCGAGAACACGGCACGGTCGTAGCGCAGCAGGTGGTAAGGATGTACCTCGTTGCCGCGTACCAGTTCGACACCTTTGAGGTTCCGCGCACTGAGCACCAGATTCTTGGCGTCCTGGTTCGTCGCTTCGACGAGCAGGGCTGTGCCGTCAACCTTCAGCGAATCGAGCGAGCTGCGCAGGGCCTTGGTCTTTACCTCGGCCAGATCGAACGCGTCCACTACCGTCAGCTTGCCATCCTGATACTTGGCAGCCAGAGCCGAGCGGAGCGCGCCCAACAGCTTCTTGCGCGGGAACTGGTAATCGTAAGAGCGGGGCTGAGGTCCATGCACCGTGCCACCGTGCCGCCAGAGGGGCGTACGGATCGAGCCCACGCGGGCGCGGCCAGTTCCCTTCTGTCGCCAGAGCTTCTTGCCTGAACCGGAAACAAGCTTGCGGTTCTTGGTGGCGTGAGTGCCAGCGCGACCGGCTGCCCGGTAGTGCTTTACCGCCTCCCAGAGCAGGTCTTCGTTGATTCCACCGAACACCTCGTCAGCCAGGTCCAGCGTGCCGACCTTTTCGCCGCTCAGGTTGAGAACATCAATCGTTGCCATATTCGTTTTCCATCTGGAACGCCATCTGCGTCCCGGGACTCATGTCATCTCGCCTCAGTTTGTTGCAGGGCGGGATCAAAGAATCGCTTTTGGCTTTTGGCCTTTAGCTGTTGGCCATTTCAGGTTCTGGTCTTCGCGCAAAGCCAAGAGCCAATCGCCGCTTTACTTCTTCTTCGCTGCGCGCTTCGACGCCTTCAACGGGTTGATCGCGCCACCTTCGCCCGAGAATCCACGACGCTCGCGCGGCGGCTTGACAGCTTTCTTGATCAGCACGTAGGCGCCTTCATGTCCGGGTACCGCACCCTCGATGACGAGCAAGTTCTCGTCCTTGTCGATGCCGAGAATACGCAGGTTGCGAACAGTCTTCTGCTCCACGCCCATGTGTCCCTGCATGCGCATTCCGGGGAACACGCGCGACGGGAAGGCCGAAGAGCCAATCGATCCGTTGATGGTGAACATCGAACCGTGCGACTTCGCGCCGCCAGCGAAGTGGTGACGCTTGACCACGCCGGCGAAACCTCGGCCCTTGCTGGTGCCTACGATGTCAACAAACTTATCGCCATCGAAAATGTCGACTAGGACGCGGTCGCCGACCTTCACTCCATCGCCGTCAACAGGTTGGGCGCTGGCCGCGGCGATCTCGATGCCGACTTCCTTCAGCATTTTCACAGGAGGAAGATTTCCCTTCCCGAGGTGACCGCGCATCGCCTTGGTCAGGCGCGTCTCCTTGACGAACTCGACGAGGCCGATCTGGGCCGCATCGTAACCGTCTTTGGCCTGGGTCTTGCGCTGGGTAACGACGCAAGGACCAGCCTTCAGCACGGTGCAGGGGCGAACTTCGCCCTTGTCGTCGAAGAGCTGCGTCATTCCGACTTTCTTTCCAAGAATTCCAGTTACTGGCATGTTGTCCTCAACTCCGCTTCCGAGTCCGGCCGCGGCCGGGGGAGTCGTGCTCCACGGAAGCATTGTTTTGTGGCTCTGGGCTTTGAGCTCTGAGCCTTGAGGGAAACCTCACTGCTCATGGCCCACAGCTCACAGCGGCTTTACTTGTGTTCCTTACCGAAGGCCTTGATCTCGACGTCCACACCGGCCGGAAGATCGAGCTTCATGAGCGCGTCTACTGTCTGCTGCGTCGGCTCAAGAATGTCGAGCAGCCGCTTGTGTGTGCGGATCTCGAACGCCTCGCGCGACTTCTTGTCCACGTGCGGCGAGCGGAGGACGCAGTACTTGTTCTTTACTGTGGGCAACGGGATCGGTCCCGCTACCTGCGCGCCCGTGCGCCGTGCCGTTTCCACGATCTCGCCGGTGGACTGGTCGAGGACGCGGTAGTCGTAAGCCTTCAGGCGGATTCGAATTCTTTCTTTGCCAATCACGATAGTTATCTCGTTACAAAGAGCTGGCGGCTGACTGCATGCCGCGAATGAACTGCTTCATGTCCGGGACGGGGCCGAGCCCCGTCCCCACACAGGAATCGTTACTTAATAATTTCGCTGATCGTGCCGGCGCCCACCGTGCGGCCGCCTTCGCGGATGGCGAAGCGCAGGCCCTTTTCCATGGCCACCGGGGTGATCAACTCCACTGTGAGCTGGACGTTGTCGCCC
>JAEZPW010000194.1 GCA_023441255.1 Acidobacteriota bacterium | reverse complement strand
GAGACCCGGCGCTAGACAAGCTTCGTGGCGGCTTCAGGGTGTGCGGACTACAAGTGGAGCGCTGGCAGACGGCACGCCGGGTCGGAGACCCGGCGCTAGACAAGCTTCGTGGCGGCTTCAGGGTGTGCGGACTACAAGTGGGAGGCACTGGCAGACGGCACGCCGGGTCGGAGACCCGGCGCTACACAAACTCGGAGCGTCGGCGTAGTAGACGGCATCGTGGCGGTGCTACGGTGTGCAGCCTGGCGCGCCGTGCTACGGATTCGACCGCAAGGCCGGATTGCTAAGCAGCAGCTGCTCCACGAATTGCATGGCTTGGTCGCGGGTGTGAAGAACGCCTTCAAGTTGGGCATCTTCTACCAGCGACAGAATGTCTTTGAAGGCGGGCCCGGGCCGAAGGCCGATGCCGATCAGGTCGTCGCCAGAGATGAGCGATTTCGGACGGATCTCCTCTGGCGGGGTGTTTTCGTACTGCTCGCGGACAAAATTGTAGATTTCGAGACTGCCGTGGCTGCCGAGACAGTCGATGCGGTGCAGCGCAAGGTGCTCTTCGAAACCAGGCAGCCGCATGAACCGCTTCAGGGTCGATTCTTTCATCCTCGGCGCGTCAGCAAATCGCATGTGATTAGCGACAAGCGCCTTGATCTGCTCAGTATCGTCGTTGGAGAAGCGCAGGCGGCGGCAGATATCGGCGGCGATGGCCATTCCGACTTCTACGTGGCCGTCGAAGCGGATCCGGTCGGGTCCGACGCGAAACGTCGCCGGTTTTCCCACATCGTGCAGCAGCGCTCCCCAGGCGAGCGTGGCCGAGCACGGGTGCGGCAGCGTTTCCAGCAACATCAGGGTGTGAACCCACACGTCGCCCTCGGGGTGGAACTGTGGAGGTTGTTCTACGCCCTGCATTTTTTCGACCTCAGGCAGGACTTGTCGCAGCAATCCGGTCTCGTCCAAAAGTTCGAACGCGCGGCGGGCTCTTCCCTCGACAAGCATTTTGGTCAATTCATCGCGAACACGCTCGCGACTCACCTGGTGGATCTGCGGCGCGAGTTTCTTGATGACCTCGAACGTCTGCGGCTCGATTGCGTACTCGAAACGGGCGGCAAAACGGACAGCCCGCAGCAGGCGAAGTTTGTCTTCGGTGAAGCGTCGCTCTGGATCTCCGATCGTGCGAATGATTCGGCCCTCAAGGTCGGCGCGCCCGCCGATGAAGTCGAGCACACGGTCGTTATCGAGCGGGTCCAGCAGCAGGCCGTTGATGGTGAAATCGCGGCGCTGCACGTCTTCACGCGCCTCCTTGGAGTAGCGCACCTGGTCGGGGTGGCGGCCGTCGGTGTAAAGGCCGTCGCTACGGAAGGTTGCGACTTCGATGACACGGCTGTGCGGCTTCGGGAGTTGCTCAACGCTGAACGGCTGTTCGGTTTCGTCGGCCTCGGATTCGACGGGATCGCTGTCCTTAACCGGTACCAGCACGACGCCGAACTGCGCGCCGACCGCATAGGTCTCGGGAAAGATGCGCATGACCTGATCGGGTGTGGCGTCGGTAGCAACGTCGTAGTCAGCGGGGGTGCGACCGAGAAGCAGGTCACGCACACATCCGCCGACGAGGTAGGCCTCGTGACCGCGGATGCGCAGTTGGCGAACTACATTGACCGCTGCTTGCCTTAGCTCCATCTCTCATCAGTTTCCCACGTCTGCCCAAAAACAGCAGACATGGGGCACACGAGACCGGGGCAGATGTGGGGCACCGGTACCGTTATCAGCTATATTATGCGCTGTCTTGGATGGCAGCCGCGGTTGAGAAAAGCAAGGAGTGACTGCAAGACATGAAACTGAGAAAGCTGGTTGACGCGTACCGAGTGGAGAGCGGCAAGGGTTTCAAGCTGTCGGAGTACGATCCCGAAGACACGCACGGACTTCGTTCGGAGTTCAAGACAGAAGCCAAAGAACTCCTGGAGCGCGGCATCCAGCGCCTCGCCGAAATGCAGGAAGTACTTTACGCGCAGGACCGATGGGCGTTGTTGCTGATCTTTCAGGCTATGGACGCGGCGGGCAAGGACGGCACTATCAAGCACGTGATGTCCGGCGTGAACCCGCAGGGCGTGCAGGTGTATTCGTTCAAGGCGCCGTCGGCCGAGGACCTCGACCATGATTACCTGTGGCGAACGAGCAGGTGCCTGCCGGAGCGCGGACGAATCGGTATCTTCAACCGCTCGTACTACGAGGAGGTGCTCGTCGTCCGCGTGCATTCGGAGATCCTGAAGAACGAAAAGTTACCTGACGAATTCGTGTCGAAGAACATTTGGCAGGAAAGATTCGAAGATATCAGCGCGTTTGAGCGGTATCTCCATCGTAACGGAGTGCTGGTGCGCAAGTTCTTCCTTCATGTCTCGAAGAAAGAGCAGAAGACGCGGTTCATGGAGCGACTGGACAATGCGGCAAAGAACTGGAAGTTCTCCGCAGCCGACCTGCGCGAGCGGGACTGCTGGGACAAGTACCAGCAGGCGTATGAAGAGATGATCAGCAACACGGCGACGGAACATGCGCCGTGGTACGTGGTTCCGGCCGACAACAAATGGTTCACGCGCCTGGTGGTGGCGGGAGCAGTAGTGGAGGCGCTTGAGAGCATGAATTTGTCGTTCCCGAAACTCACGCCAGAGCAGAAATCAAGCCTCGAACAGGCGCGCCAGGAACTCGGGGCCAAGCAGCAGGGATAGGTGAGTTGGCGGCACACCCAAGCCCCACTTTAGGGTTCGCGAAGGTTGCGACACCCGCGCTGCGCAAGCGACAGGCGCTACACAAGCGCTCATCCGCTAGAATGAAATGAGCGTATGGGTGACACTTATATTCTTGGAATTGAAAGTTCCTGCGACGAAACGGCCGCGGCGGTTGTGCGTTCCGGAGAACAGATCGTCTCGTCAGCCGTGTTTTCGCAGATCGCGACGCATCGGCCCTACGGGGGCGTAGTTCCTGAGTTGGCGTCGCGCGAGCATCTGCGGGCGATTGTGCCGATCGTGCGGGAGGCGCTGCAGCAGGCGAACCGCACGTTCGAAAACATCGATGCGATCGCTGTGACGAAAGGCCCGGGGTTGGCCGGATCGTTGCTGGTGGGTGTCAGCTACGCCAAGGCGCTGGCTTTCGCGCTGGAAAAGCCGCTGATCGCGGTGAACCACCTGGAAGGGCACATCCATGCCGTGATTCTGGAAGAGCGCCAGAAGGGCAATCACAACCTGCAATTCCCGATCATGACCCTCGTTGTTTCCGGCGGCCATACGCACCTTTATCTAGCGTCGAAGAAGGACGAGAGCTGGTCATACGAAAACGTAGGGCATACGCGTGACGACGCCGCGGGCGAGGCCTTCGACAAGGTCGCGAAACTGCTGGCACTGGGCTATCCCGGTGGGCCGATCGTTGACAGGATCGCCAAGTTGGGCAATCCGAATGCGGTGAAGTTCCCGCCAGCCCAGATAAAGCATCGCAACCGTGGCGACAAGGGACCGCTACCCGAGCGCCCGCACTACGATTTTTCGTACAGCGGCATCAAGACGGCCGTGCTGCGCTACGTGGAAACGCACAACATGCAGTCGGCAATCGAAGCGCGGCGGACCGCGCTCGCACAGCTAGCTAAGCCAACGGCCGACCAGGTGATTGCACATTGCGACCGGGAGACAATCGACCTGGTGGCGAGTTTTCAGCGGGCGGTAGTGGAAGACTTGGTGTCGAAGACGCTAGCCGCTGCCGGCGAATACGAGATCGCGACGTTGCTCGTCAGCGGTGGCGTGGCGGCTAACAGTGAATTGCGGGAGACGTTCGAGCGTCGGGCGGCCGAGCAAGGCATTCCGGCTTACTTCCCTTCCCGCCCGCTCTCGACGGACAACGCCGCGATGATTGCTGCAGCTGCGTATCCGAAGTGGGTGCCACGGGACTT
>JAEZPW010000186.1 GCA_023441255.1 Acidobacteriota bacterium | reverse complement strand
GGGTTGGGTCGTTTAGCGCCGGGATCTCCGACCCGATTCAGCGTGTCGCTCATCGGGCAATAAACAGGTCCAAGTAAAAGTATGCCGGGTCAGAGACCCGGCACTACACAGGATGACTACAGAGGATCACTACATAGGGTGACACTATTGCTACTGCGCCACGGCGATCACGCACTTCAGGTATTGCGATTCCGGGAACGACAGCAGCGCCGGATGATCTTTCGCGGCTCCGCGCTTTTCCAGAATGCGCAATGAGCGGTGCGCATCGGTGGCCGCATCGTTCAACATCTGCATAAAATCCGTCTCGCCGACATGGAACGAACACGAGCAGGTGACCAGCACGCCGCCGGGACGCAGCATCTTCAGCGCGCGCAGGTTCAGTTCCTTGTAGCCGCGCATGGCCGTTTCCAGCATCTTCTTCGACTTGGCGAACGCCGGCGGATCGACCACGATCGTGTCGTACTGCTGTCCGTTGTCGGCATAGTCCCGCATGAGGTCGAAGGCATTGGCTTCCATCCATTCGATCTCGAGTCCGCCGAACTGCTCCTGGTTGGCGACAGCGTTCTGCTCGGCGGTTTCGAGCGCCGGACGCGAGCTATCCACGCCCGTCACCTGATCGCAGACGCGCGCCAGGTGCAGGGCAAATCCCCCCTGGTAGCAGAAAACGTCGAGTGCGGTGCCGCGCGCATATTGCGCGGCTGCCAGGTAGTTCTCCCGCTGGTCCAGAAAGGCTCCGGTCTTCTGGCCGGCAAGAGCGTCGAACTGAAACGACAGTCCGTTCATGCTGAAGGTGGTGGCACTGCGGTCGCCGTAGAGGAATCCGGATTCGCGCGCGGGCAGCTGTTCCAGTTCGCGAATACGCGGCTCAACGCGCTCGATGATGGAGGCCGGAGAAAGTTGCTCGACCACTTCAGCCGTCACGGCTTCGCGAATCTCGGCACGGTCCATGGCCTGCGTCAGCACCTGCACCGTGAGCACATCGTTGTAGCGGTCCACGATCAGGCCGGGAAGAAAGTCGGCTTCGCTGAACACAATACGATACGCATCGGAGTTCTCGACTACTCGCTCGCGGTACTGAATGGCCGCCCGCAGACGCTCACGAATGACACTCAGCAGGTCGGTTTCAGAATCAATTCGCCCGCTGCTGAGCATCCGCACTGCAATCTGCGAGGCGCTGCTGTAGAACGCCGTCCCAAGCGGCTTGCCCCTCTCGTCGGTCACCGGGGCGATCGCACCGGGTTGCACTCCATTGGCGGAGATTAGGTCCGAACGATATACCCAGGGATTGCCCGTGCGCAGACGAGCGGCGGCACGGCGATCGACCACCAGGCCTTCACGGGCCTGCGGCACGCGCTCACGGTGCAGCGCGACACTGGACTGCTCTTGGCCGGGCCGATCTTCACCTTCAGGAAAACGAGGAGGGGCGATTGGGCGGCGCTGGGCTCCAGCAGCCTTCGGTCGCCGTTCCCAAAAGCGCGGACCAGAAGATTCGCCACCCCGCTCAGCACTACGTTTTCCTTCGTACGGCCGGCTGTCGCGCCTGGGTGCCGCACTCTTCCCCTTCAGGGGTGGGTGCGTTGCCCTTGAGTTGTCCTCTCGGCCAGTCCCCTGCCCACGTCGTTTGTCGCGGCGCCAATCGTCACGATCGCGGAACTCGCTACGAAATTGCTGCCCGCCTAGATCCGAGCCCGCCGCCTGTCCGGTCTGGTCACTGCGCCGTCTCTGCTGCTTGCGCTGCGGGAAGGCGGCACCCTGTCGTGCATCTGAACGTCGAGGGGTTGCACGTTGCGCATCGCTCCGTTTGGGTTTGTTGGATTCGGTACGGTTGCGGTCAAAAGGTGATTTGGGGGCGCGCCGGTCAGGCGTGCGGGAACGCGGTTTCATGTGGTCTCCGCAGCGATTGTCAGGCACAGACGCGCCGCAGCGCAAATTCATGAAACCCAGAAACACGGATCTACACGGATTTGGACGGATAAAGCAAATGCAAATCAGGAAGGATCCGTTCAAACCCGTTCTGATCCGTGTTGCTGGTGTTTCTTCAGGCCGCCGCGCTTTGGCCTTTCAGCACTTTCAGCACATCTTCTGCGTGCCCCTCGGGTTTCACTTTATTGAAGATGTGCTTGATGTTGCCGTCCGGTCCAATGATGAACGTGGTGCGCTCGATGCCCATCACCTTCTTGCCGTACATGTTCTTTTCTTTGATCACGCCGTATGCTTCGCAGATCTTCTTATCGGTGTCGGCGAGCAGGGTGAAAGGCAGGTCGTATTTCTCTTTGAACTTCTTCTGTTTGTCGGGCGGATCGGCGGAAACGCCGAGGATCACGGCATCGATTTTCCCGAAGTTGGGGAACTCCTCGCGAAACTCGCGAGCCTCGATGGTTCAGCCAGGGGTATCTGCTTTAGGATAGAAATATAGAACCACGTCCTTGCCGCGGTAATCTTTAAGAGAGACTTTGCTTCCGTTCTCGTCGAGAACGGTGAAATCCGGGGCCTTGTGGTTGATTTCGACCATGTATCGCCTCCAGTCGAAACAGATGCGAATTCAAAATCTCAAGTCGCTGAAAAGAGCGACGGCCGTAGCCGTCGCGTGTTGTACTGTCCTGGGCAGCCTGCTCGTGGCGCAGATAAGGAACAGGACCCATGAAGATCAGGAGGAGACCCCGCAGCCTCCCCCCACGCGTCGGACGGGGAAAACTCCGCGCGCAGTTGGAGTACTCGAGATAACTGGGGGCGATGCGCGCCTGATCCCCGTCTCGATCCTGATCGACGGTAAGTTCTACGACGCCAGCGTTTACAAGGCTGACCCGCAACCGATGGCCGTGGAGCCTCAGACCGTATACGAAGGCCAAAAGACGGGCGAACCTGCCGGATTGTTCACTATCACCAGCACGCAGGAACTCAATGGCAATTGGGTGGGTCTGGGCGTATGGAGCGTTAAGCGCCCCGGAAGCGAGAACGTGCCTAAAGAGGTGACGGTCGGCAAGAGTGAGGCCAGCGATCGTCCCCGCGGCATGGACGACAACGAGGGGCCGCCCAAGCTCCGCCGTTCCGGGTCCTCGAAGACTTCGGAGAAAACTGCTCCTCAGACCCCGGATACAGCCGCGCCCCCGCCGACTTCCGGCCAGACTGCCTCTGCGGGCGCCGCAGGTTCATCAACTCCGGACAAGCCGGCCGCGGACGAGAAGTCGGCCGGGGCGAAAACTGCCGGCACCCCGTCCCTTGCCCGTCCGGGAGACAAGCAGGCCGAGAACCAACCGGTGGTACCACCCCTTCCAACGCCTACCGAGGCGAAGCCGACTGCACAGTCCGGAACAGCGGGGTCCCGAGACTCTGCCGAAGAGGGTGGCCGTCCGGTGCTGCGTCGCGGCGGTGCGGGTGGCGAACAGGCGGACAAGATTCCCGCCCCAGCAGCGATGGGAGGAAGCGGCAAGACTGCCAAGGCTCCCAATAACTCCGCTCATGCCGCCGTGGGTTATCGCGATACGCTCGTCGCTGTTTCCGACGCCGGTGGGCCTACTCCCCGCGCCTTCACGATGATGCTGAAGCCCGACGAGCGCACTGGCTACGAACACAAGATGATGCAGTACGCTTCCGAGGCTCTCCGCAAGTTCGCCGTGACGCACCCTATACGAAGCCGGCAGACGCCCAACGTCGCCCTAACCGACGTGCAGATGCAGGTCTTCGACGTTAATAGCAGCAACGAACCAATCCTGGTTTTCACCGCCCGCGCCCCGGAAACGGTAGCGCCCGAGCCTGCCAAACCTTCGGTTCGCAGCGCGCGTTCAAGTGCACAGTCATCCACGAAGAAAACGGACATCCCGGCCCAGGCCGCTCTACCCACGCCGTTACCGTCAGCCGACAGTACGGCGTTCCAGTACTACGTAACCGTGGTCGCGCGGGTCGACATAAATGGTGATGTCAGAAAGCTTTTTGAGAGCGTGACCGACACCAGCCACCTCGATGCGATCCCACGCCTTCAGCTGATCGATTGCGTGGATGCCAACGGTGATGGCGTGGGCGAACTGCTGTTCCGCGAGAACTATGACCGCAGCCGCGCATTCGCCATCTACCGCGTGGGCATGGACCAGTTGTGGCAGCTGTTCGAAGGGTCCCAGGCCTCTTTTTCGGCGGGACAATAAATACGGAAAGGGACGGCTTGCGACCCGAGCCGTCCCCCGTCCATGGCCTGGCAATTCACTTCACGATGAGCGGCCTCATCATGTCGTGCTCTTCGTGCTCCAGGATGTGGCAGTGCCAGACGTATTCGTGGCCTCCCATCGGACTTACCGGCACTTTGAACGGAACCGACGGAAGGGTGAAGTTCGCGATGATATCCGTTACCTCGCCCGGATTCATGCGTACGGTTTCTTTCCAGCCTCGCTCGTTGGGATCGGGAGGTGTCCACTTGCCGATCGCGTCGAGAGCATAGAACGGTGCCCGTCCAAGCACCTGTACGTTAACTAGGTGGAAGTGGACAGGATGCGTGTCGCCGGTGAGATTGAATATGCGCCAGATCTCCGTTGATCCGGAATGCACCACCTCGGTAGCCGGGTCCATGTACGCTTTGCCGTAATAAGGCAAACCGTCTGCCGTGATGCCCGTCTGCGCGGTAGTTCCCAGCATCTGAATCAGCCGGCCACGATCGTCGAAGTCCTCGTTGAGCGTGAGTGTGCGAAGACTCTTGCGATTGACCTTAAGTGGAGCGGGTGCCGAGCCTGCGAAAAACTTGGTCAGGCCCGAAATCACTTGCGTGAAGGGTAGCGGGTCTTTTCCGGTAGCGGCTGCGGCAACCTTGAACTGCAACAGGTTGCGCGTGTCCGGATTGGCGGTTGTGTTCTCCTCGGCTGGGTCGCCGCCCGGGAATGGTGCGTTCGCATCGTTGTAAAGGATGAGCGTGGCGCCCTCGAACCCAGTGAAATCCACCAGGATGTCTGCGCGCTCGGCCGGCGCCAAGAGCAGGTTGTAAGTGAATGTGCCGTCCGCGTTGAGAACGAAAGGCGTGTTCTTGTCGAAGAGCACTGGTGCGGGAAGGAACCCTCCCTCGGTGCCGATCTGCAGGATCGCAGGCCCCGGTTTTCCTTGATCGGCTTGCAGGCCGCCTGGCTGCGCAACCTGTAGCCGCAGGTTGTAGAACCGTGCCTGGGACCCGTTCAGAACGCGAAAACGGTAAATGCGGGGCTCCACTTGGACGTACGGGTAAACCGCCCCGTTTATCAGGATCGTGTCGAAGAAAGCCTCCGGCACGCAGGAAGGAAATGGAGGATCGTAATTATCGCCCTGCTCAGCGTCGTAGGTATCCGGATAGAACAAACTTCCGTCGGAGTTGAAGCCTTTGTCCTGGATCACGAGCGGAATGTCACGTGAACCCAGCACCGGAGGCAGCAACCCGACCGATGCGAGTTTCGCCTCAAAGCCGTCCGTGACAATGTAAGGGGCGGCAAGGCCGGCATACGCGTTCAGGCGCGTCAGGCCCATTGCATGGTCGTGGTACCACATCAACCGAGCCGTTTGCTCGTTCGGATAATAGTACTCAGCCAGTCCGGAACCAATTTTCGCGTTGGGGATGATGTTATTCATAAAGCTCATGCCGTGGTTTCCATTGGGGTCGAACCACGACATTGGCCCGCCATCGCTGACCCATGGAACGTAGCCGCCATGCAGATGGACGGCGATGCGGTTCACGGGTTGACCGGGCTCGGCGCCGGGCAACGTGGTGTCAACCGGCAGCGGATGCGAATTCGGGAGCGTGTTGCGGACGGTCATCTGCACCGGAGTGCCACCCTTGGCGACGATGGCTGGCCCAAGGTATTGCTGCTGCCCGCTACCATTAACGTCTGCGTAGCCCCAGAAAGTTGTTGGGTAGTCTCTTAGGGCGGGGTGCACGACCCGCTGATACTGCCGCGCCTCAAGCTGATAGTAATCAACTCCGGAGATCGCTTTCTTGTTTGCGATCGCAACCGGGATGTAGTTGCCCAATTCATTCGGGGCCGCTACTCCTGGCAACTTCTGTGCGAATTTCGTCAGTACGGGACTCGACTGGGATGCCCACAGCTTCCCCCGAAGCAGATAGGCGCCAGCACCAGCCATGCTGACCGTTTTGATGAAGTGGCGTCTGGTTGACATGGGCAACGTTCCTTGTGAAGCGTGAGCGAGGCGCCGTGCGCGCGCTCATGCGCCGTTCACGCCTGGTTAGGCCGCATCGAACACACGGAATATCGGTGCGCGGCACATCTTCCGTACGTGCGATCAACCCCTGCGGCTTGCTGAATTTAAGTAGAAGTACGTCAAAGAAGGGCCCACAAACTTGCGTGGGATTTTATGTCGGCTTTCGGTACTTACCAACGAGAGTTGTCACTGCATCTTAGTGATTCCGGTCACAAACAGACACTTCTTTAGTCAGTGCCGCATTATTACGGTGCCGCCTGCGAAACTGCTAGTACACCGAGCTGATTGCATGGCGCGCTGGGCTGTTCCGGTGCCATGCTGCAGTGGCTTAAAAAATCAAATTGTGCTAGACGTACCCGCTGCGACTGACTTCGAACACATGGCGGGCTCCATGCGCGCGACCTGCCGGTCATGGCACTTGCTCATTGTGAGCAGTGCAACGTTGCAGCCGATCAGGCACATCGTCATATCCCACTGCGTGTCCCAGGGATCGCCCTGGCCGCCGAGGAAGGCGTCGGCTGCCGTTCCGGTCGCCTTGGCCACGGCGAATTCAAATAACTCGTACACCGATGTGACCATCATGCAGATGGCGAACACGATGAAATAGACCCAGCGCCGTTCGACGACTTTGCGGCGTAGCAGCACCTCGCGCGCGATCAACGCCGGCACGAATCCCTGCATGAAGTGGCCCAGGCGGTCATAGTGGTTGCGGGTGAGATGGAAAGCGTCTCGCGCCCAGAAACCGAGCGGAACCTCGGCATAGGTGTAATGGCCGCCTACCATCAGGACGATCGCGTGCAAAAGAATCAGGGTGTACACCAGCGTGGTGAACCGAAAGCGCCGATAAGTGGCAGCGAGGGCTGCGAGTCCCAAAATCGCAGGCACGACTTCCAAAAACCACGTGAAATAGTCGTGCGGGCGCATCGCCGACCAGGCGAACACAACAAAGAATCCAGCCAGCAAGAACCAAGTCGAGCGCGGTACGGCAGCGGCGTTGTCCATGCGCGGAATGATAAGCGAGTTCGGCCGAAACACTGCAATGGATTCATCGCAAGGCACTATTCTTTCGTCACGAGACCGACGCTAGAACTCGTGGTTTGCTCGTTCAGCTCTCAAGGTGCACATCTTGACAACATCGAACGGGCATTTTTTTCAGACACTTAGGCCTTCTCTCATGATATTTTTTGTAATTATTCGAACCGACCTGAATCTACTGACGTAGTAACTATGTAGTCACCAGCGGCGAGATACCCATCTGGGCCCTGGAGTTCCGGTCGATATCGGTAGTGAGAGCATGAAGAAAGTCCGTTTGTGGCTGGGGACGGCCGCGTTACTGGCAGTGCTTGTCCCGGCCGCACCAGCACAACTGAATATGACGGCAACGTGGCCGACGCTGGCCGCAGACGGCCGGCGCGGTGCGTCGGGAACCGCTATGTTCCCCGACCTGCCGGTGATGTCTCCGGTGGCGCCGCCGCGGATGTCGCCCGAACTGGCGCTGGAGACTTATGAGCGTCGCGCCCAGGACCAGACTACGCGCCTGATTGCCTACTCCGACGACACGCTCATGCGGGCGGCTCTCCCCGATTCGAAGCAGCAAGGTGAATACGAACTGAAGCGTGAATTCGCGGCGCCCAATAACCTTCAGTTCAAGGCTTTGCGCTTCACCGGCGACGGTTTCGTCAAGACGAACGTGCTGGCGCGTCTGCTGCAGTCCGAAGTCGATCATGTTAGTAAGCAGCAGGGGCCGAGCACGGCGATCGACCAGCAAAACTACAAGTTCAGCCACAAAGCGGTCGAGTCCATCGATGGCCGCATGGCCTACGTCTTTCAGGTAAAGCCTCGTAAAAAGCGCGTGGGCCTGTTCAAGGGCAAGGTATACATCGACGCCTACACCGGGGCGCTGCTCCGAGCTGAAGGCCAGATGGTCAAGTCGCCGTCGCTCTTCATCAAGAAGATTGATTTCGTGCAGGACTATTCCGAAGTCGATGGCTTCATGTTGCCGATGCACCTGCACTCGGTGGCGAAGGTCCGCATCATCGGCCGTGCCATCGTGGACATTTTCCACCGCGCTTACCAGCCGCGCACAGCAACGCTCTTCGACGCAAAGCCGGCGCCCGCAACTCAGCCCGGCGGCTCACCATCGAACTAGACGATCCCCGCGTAACCGGCAACGAGGGTAGCCGTGATTACTTACGGGCTTAGCCGATCCCGGCTTGTTACCGTCCTGAGTTCTGCGATGACGTTCTCTCCGTCGATAGCGTCGATTCTCGAGCAGACGGAGCATCGTCCGTTCCCGCTTCTGCCCGGACCGTGGGTCATGGAGCAGACTTGGCGTAACCTGCTGTTCGCACATTGGCGGCTTGATCCCGCCTATCTGCGGCCCATGATTCCGCCGCAAATCGAGCTGGAGACCTTCGACGGAAGTTGCTGGGTTTCGGTGACGCCTTTCTACATGACCGGCGTGCGCGGTCGAGGTCTGCCGCCGCTGCCCGGCCTGTCACGCTTCGCGGAACTGAACGTGCGCACGTACGTTCGATTCGGCGACATCGCCGGCGTGTACTTCTTCAGTCTCGATTGCAGCAACCTCCCGGCGATCGCGGCCGCGCGCATGGCGTACGGACTTCCTTACCTTTATTCGCGCATGAGTGTCGAAGCGCGTGACGGTCGCGTGAATTACATTTGCCGGCGCATCGACGTCGACCGATTTCGCCCGGGGTACCACGGCAACGCGAGCCCCGACCCGGAACTCCCTCCCGCGGAAGCAGTGTTCCGCGCGCAGTACTGGCCGACCTCTCCCGTATTCGGGAGCGTTCCGGGCTCACTCGAACACTTTCTCAGCGAGCGCTACTGCCTCTACGCCGTCCTACGCGGTCGTGTGTACCGGGCGCAGATTCATCACCTTAAATGGCCACTGCAGGCAGCCGAAGCAGCCATTGAAGAAAACACGATGGCATTGGCCGACGGCGTACGTTTGCCTGAGGACCCGCCCATCCTTCATTTTTCGCGTGAATTGCGCGTGCTGATCTGGTGGCCCGAAAGGGCGGACCGGTAACTTCCTGCAGGCACGCTAAAGCCAGCCCTGAAAGATAAACCTGCCCACTCAGCGCTGCGGTTTCGAATGGTGGGAATGGTCTCCGCCCGATGGCTTGCCCGGCAACAGCAGATACGACAATGCAATGCTGCCCAGCAGCATCCATCCGATTGCACTTTTTTCCGAGTGGTTATCCACACGAATGCTTCCGACGGGGTGGTACAGGCAGGCGAAGATGGCTGCGGCGGCGACCGAGCCTAACAGGGCGACGGAGCGTCCGTAGCGCGCCGCCAGAAGAATGATGACGACAGCGAATGCCAGCGGGACTGTGGCTCGCCAGGTGCGCGGCGCCGCGAACAATCCCACCACCAAAGCCAAGGCGGCGCAGAGCAGCAGCCCCGCTACGGGCCTGCCGAAGTGATTCAGGATCTGCCTCATATCTAACGATAGAGAACACTAAAATCTTCTTTGGTGCAGCAAAAATCGAGAGTGGCAGCGGGTTGCTGCTCGTCTGCCGCAGTTCCCAAATCGAGCGCGAGCTCTGGATTTTCGTGGAACGGGCAAATTTTCTACGGTAAAACGGAACGTACGGCCGTAAATATTTGACGCTGCGTACGACCCATTTTGGACCTGCGAGTGCAGTTACTCGCACCGGCAGCACCGCGCGAACTCGGATCACCGATGCCCCACGGCACAGACACACTACTTCTCGAGTTGTTCGCCATCTTCGTATGGGCGAAGGTCTTCGGTGAGATCTTCGAACAGCTTTCCCTTCCCGCCGTGCTGGGAGAGATCCTCGCCGGAGTCATACTCGGCCCGCACGCGACCGGATTGGTGAATCCGACGGAAACGGTAGCTTCCATTGCCGAGATGGGCGCGATTTTTCTGCTGTTCACCGTTGGATTGGAGACGCGTCCACAGGACCTGATCCGCGTGGGTCGCAAAGCCACGAGGGTAGCGCTCGCCGGCGTCATCGTTCCGTTCGTCGTCGGCTTCTTCTACATGAGAGCTCGTGGTCAGGTGACGCACGAGGCGATATTCGTCGCCGCGGCAATGGTCGCGACCAGCGTCGGCATCACGGCTCGCGTGATGGCTGACATGCAGGTGCTTGGGTCACGCACGGCCAAGATCATCCTCGGCGCGGCCGTATTCGACGACATATTGGGCATGATCCTGCTGGCCGTCGTCGGCGGCATCGTCAGCACCGGAGGAATACGCTGGGTCCACCTGAGCGTGCTCACGGTTGAGGCAATCGGCTTCGCCGTGTTCATGATTTTCTACGGGCCGAAACTGGTGCGGCGTATGCGTCCAGGCGTGGAACGGCTTACGATGCACGATGCCCCGCTGATCCTTGCGCTGGCCATCTGCCTGGGCGTTTCCGTGGCGGCAAGCAAGATCGGCATGGCCGCGATCATCGGCGCATTCTTCGCGGGACTGATCTTCGCCGACTACTCTCCTGAGT
>JAEZPW010000167.1 GCA_023441255.1 Acidobacteriota bacterium | reverse complement strand
GACGGTGGCCGCGCCCTTCGGATACATTTCGTCCGGCGTGGGCGCGAACACTACGGCAACGCCTTCCCGTTCCAGCAACTCGCAGTCGCGCTCAAACGTGCGCGGGTATTTGGCGAAATCCTCATTCGGCCCGAACTGCAGCGGGTTTACGAAGATCGAGGCAACCACAAAGTCGCATTGCGCGCGCGCCGCACGCACCAGAGACAGGTGTCCTTCATGCAGCGCGCCCATCGTGGGGACAAGGCCGATGCGCTTGCCTTCAGTTCGGGCGTGCCGGCACAGGGCACGCGTTTCCTCGATTGTGTGCAGGATTCTCACGAGCTCACGATAGCATGCACGCAAATCTGTGGACACCTTCGTCTGGCTGGCGTACAAACGTTCGCTGAAGCGGCATAGCAACGCTTTTGTCGAAGGGGCACATGGACAGACACAACGCAGCGGCTTCGGGCATCACTTTTGGCTCCGCACTGGCCATGGTCATCTCTTATTCGCACTGGCACAGTGTTGGCTGGGCAATCGTGCACGGCTTAATGAGCTGGATCTACGTCATCTATCACGTGCTGAAGTATCGGTGAATGCGCTTGTAGCACAGGACACAAATTACGCCGGGTCAAAGACCCGGCGCTACCTAACCCTCAATGGCACGACGGCGAGATGGCACGATTCAATCTGCCGCCAGGTGTTCGTGTTCCGGTCCTCGCTTGCGCACCAGGACCGGCTCAAACGCGGCGGCCGTTTCTTTCGGCAGGTGATAGGACTCGTTGTCGGCCGGGAACATGCCGCCTTCTACGTCGTGCCGATAGGCTTCGAGTGCAGACGAGATCGTGCCGTGCAGGTCGGCGTACTGGCGCACGAACTTCGCGGGTGTGCCAAGGTTCAGTCCGAGAAGGTCGTGGAAAACCAGAATCTGGCCGTCGCACTCCGGTCCGGCGCCGATACCGATAGTAGGGATCTTCAACTCGCGCGTGATCATGGCGGCCACTTCGCGCGGAATTCCTTCCAGCACTACCGAGAACGCTCCGGCGCGTTCCAGGCTGATGGCGTCGCGCATGAGTTGTTCGATGGCCTCGAGCGTTTTGCCCTGAACTTTGTAGCCGCCCATCGCATGCACCGACTGCGGCGTCAGGCCGATGTGGCCCATGACGGGGATTTCGGCCTCGATCAGGCGCGCAACCAGATCGGCTCGTTTTTCGCCGCCTTCGATCTTCACCGCTTCAGCGCCGCCTTCCTTCAGGAAGCGAGCGGCGTTGTGCAGGGCGTCGCGGCGGCTGATGTGGTACGAAGAGAACGGCATGTCGGCGACAATGAGCGAGCGACGCACACCGCGCTTCACGGCGCGCGTGTGATGCAGCATCTCTTCAACGGTTACCGGCAGGGTGTTCTCGTAGCCGAGCATCACCTGGGCCAGCGAGTCGCCCACCAGGATCAGGTCGATGCCGGCTTCGTCCACCAGGCGCGCGCTGGTGTAATCGTAGGCCGTGAGACACGTGATCGGCTCACGATGCACTTTCTTCTGCTGAATGGATGTGATGGTTACCTTGGACTGAGGCTGTCCAGTGGGGGCTAGACTCACAGTGACCTCCAGTGCCCTTCCCCTCGGGGATAGAGCCTGTTACCCGGATATTCTAGCCTTTTGGATGTCGGGAGGCGAGAAAAAGGCGGAGTTGAGGTTGTCAGGGAACGCTCCCGCTGGTTCCTTTTCGAACAGGGCCCGCCGCCGAGGACGGCTGCGCTACACGATCTTGTCCATTCCCAAACTGAAACGACGCAAGTTGGCGCGAACTGCGGCCGAAAAGCAACCGGCCACTCCGGCGCGACTTCCTACGGCGTAGCGGCCCCAAAATCAGGCTTCTCTCAGGCTCACGGCTCATCTCATCTTGTGGAATTCAGAACAGCGGATCAACGGTCCGCAGAGTCCGCCGGTGAGGGCACCGGCGCTACAAATGGCGAGATCGCCCGATGGCCAGATCTTATGTTTGACTTCGACTTCATCGTGATCGGCTCCGGTTTTGGCGGTAGCGTAAGCACGCTTCGCCTCACCGACAAGGGTTATCGCGTGGCTGTGATGGAGATGGGCCGGCGCTGGACGCCGGAAAACCTGCCGCATACGAACTGGGTGTTGCACCGCTGGTTCTGGCGCCCGGGGCTGGCGCTGCGCGGCTTCTTCAACATGCGCTTCTTCCGCCACGTAACCATTCTTCATGGCTGTGCCGTGGGTGGCGGATCGATCACCTATGCGACCACACTGCTGCGCCCGCCGAACAAGGTTTGGGAGATGGGCACCTGGGCCGGTCTCGCCGACTGGAAGTCCGAGATGCCGCGCCACTACGAGGAAGCGTCGCGCATGTTGGGCGTGGTGGAGAACAAGATCCTCGGCCCGGCGGACCATCTGCTGAAGGAGGCGGCGCAGAAGTTCGGTGTGGGTGAGACGTTCTACAAAACGAGTGTGGCGATCTTCGAACCCCCAGCAGGCGAGGCCGGGGGGAAAACCTATCCTGACCCATATTTCGGCGGAGAAGGCCCGGCGCGCACCACCTGCAAGGCCTGCGGCGGTTGCATGATCGGCTGTCGTCACAACGCCAAGAACACGCTCGACCTCAACTATCTTTATCTGGCGGAGAAACGCGGTGCAAAGATATTCGCCGAGACGCGTGTCATCGACGTCAGGCCGCTGAACGACCGCGCTGACGGCAGCGAAGGGTACGAGGTCACAGTTGAGAAGTCGACGGCCTTGCTGCTCAAACATCGTCGCAAGTTCACGTGCCGCGGCGTGGTGTTCTCGGCGTCGTCGCTGGGGACTATGGAACTGCTGTTTAAGCTGAAGGATCGGGGTTCGCTGCCTCACCTGAGCAACCAGATCGGCCGTCGCGTTCGCACGAACTCCGAATCGCTCATCGGCGTGCGCGTTCCGGGTTCCCGCGAAGACCTCTCGAAGGGTGTCGCGATTGGCTCCGGTATCTACATTGACGAACACACTCACATCGAGGCCGTGCGTTACCCGAGCGGTTCGGACGCGATGAGCCCGCTGGCAACCATCCTGACCGGTGGACGACCCGGGCCACGACGAATCCTGCTGTGGATGAAGAACCTGGCATGGGCGATTTTGCGTCACCCCTGGCGGACGTTCCGCATACTGCAGCCCTATGCGTGGGCACGTGAGTGCGTCATCCTGCTGTGCATGCAAGCCACCGAGGGACACATCGATATGCGCTGGCAACGGCAATGGTGGTGGCCGTTCCGCAAGCTCCTGGCGAGCCGCGGGCAACGCGTGCCCACGTTCATACCGAAAGCCAATGAATTCGCCGAACACTTCGCACGCATGACCGGCGGAACGGCGATGAGCATGTTGCCGGAAATCCTCTTCAACGTGCCCGGCACGGCACACTGCCTCGGCGGCTGCGTTATCGCCGACTCTCCCCAGAAAGGCGTGGTCGACTACCGCCACCGCGTCTTCGGCTACCAGAACATGTATGTGTGCGATGGGTCTGTCGTTTCGGCGAATCTGGGCGTGAATCCGAGCCTGACCATCACGGCCCTGAGCGAGCGCGCCATGAGCTACATCGAGCCCGCATCGCAAACGGACTGGAACGACGCAGCAGAGCTGACGCGACACGCGCCGTTCGCGACACCGTCATAAGTCGGCGAGATCAGAAGCGACCAGTCACTACGAGTGCACATCCACTTGTCATCTCCAAATCAGCACTTGTCATTCCGAGGAACGGAGCGACGAGGAACCACTACCCTCTCTGAGACTACGAAGATTGCGGTGTTCGCTTCGTACCGTTGGCGGCGACTGTCCTCGCGGGCAGTCGTGGAGAGAGTAGGGGTCGGTTCATCGCTTCGCTCGGAATGACAAGCAGTTTTGCGGGGCTGTGCGCTTCTCGGACTATGCGGCAATCCTGAATTCATTTGGTTCGCGCATGCCAGGGAAGCGTACTTTGGCCTCTACCCGAGGCGGCTTTGAGACCGGTGCCTCGAGAGCGCGAGCGGTCCAGTCGGCCATGCTGCGCTCCTTTGCGTTCACTGCGTGCGTGGTACGTTTCACCAGAAAGAGAGACCAGTGCTCGAGCAGGTACAGAGCGGTAATTCCGATCTGCGCTGTGAGCGTCACGGCGTCTTGCTCGATTCGTGTCGCCGCCAGGAGCAGATTCGTCACCGGACCACGCCTCGCCTGAGAGCTACGCTTCCGCTCCACCGGTTCCTGCTGGCTCGCCTCATCCTGGCTCGGACGCTCTTGCCGCCGGGGGCGATTCTTTACTGACACCCTGATGGCGACACTTCGTTTCTTACGTTGTCGCCCGCCGACCTGCGCCGGTATAACGACCTCGCCCGAGGCACGCCGAACCGCCACCGGAACCAGTTTGTCCCCGTCTGCACCGCTGGAAACGGCCATGGGAATGACTGCGCTCGCTGCCTGATCGGCGTTGATAGCCACCGGTAACACCGCCGGCTTTGCCGGCTTGCGGCGCGATTTGCGGTTGCGTACACGTTTTGTTGCATTAGCTTTTGCTGCCAAGCTTCCCTCCCGAAATTGCTTCGTGAATTTTTTGGAATGGCAGTTTGATGTAATCAGCGAAACGGGCGGATGGCTGAAACACACGTGCGAAGCCGATAGCGGCGAAATTTGGCGCACGAAGGAAATACGACGCGTGCAGATATGTCCCTTATTGGTCGGAAACGGGGACAATGTGATTGCGATGGCTGAACATTCATCGCATCAGCCCGTGGCACTACCCGCAATTTCAGAATCACCCACGTCGCCCGTCTTCACTCCGATCACGTTGGCCACACTGATCGCGTTGTCCGGGAGATGAACGAGTTCGATGGGCTGCCCGGCCTCGATCACCCCCTCCTGTTCGACGGAAAGATAAAACCCGAAACGCCGCGAGTCGTAGAAGAGCTTGGTCATGTCTGTGCGTTCGAAGCGCACCTGCAGCTTGTAACAAGGCGTGCGCGGCTGCGTGACGACAAAGACTGCCGAACCGATGCGCAGGCGATCGTTGATGCAAACCATGTCTTCTGTCAGTCCCTCGACCGTCAGGTTCTCGCCGAAGTTGCCCGGAGTGAAGTGGTAGTCAGGCATCAACTGCCGCCAATACGCGTAATGCTCGTGCGGATAAACGTAGACGGCCTTACGCGGGCCGCCGTGAACTTTGAGGTCGGCCTGCTTGTCGCCGGCGAGGTTCAGGGTCTTCACCTCGATCGGTCCTTCCACCGGAGACTTGAATATGCTGGTCTTGTGCAGTCCTCTCCACTCCACCCGCCGCGGCTGACCCACATTGACGGAAAGAACTCTCATTCCCGCACTCCCTTCTCGGTTATCTCACATTCTTTCACTGACTGCGCGCATTGGATTCTATCGCTGTGCTTTCGATGCCGGAGCATACGAAACGTGACAGATTCAGGCCGCGTCGGCCGCCAGGCGAAAACCGTAATCGGCGTACTGGAATTCAGGTGGAATGCTGGAACGCGCGGAGCATCGTGAGATCTTGATGTGGTGTCGCCAGGAACCGCCGCGCGATGCTCTGCGGGTCCCGTTGTCAGGGCCATGCGGATTGCGGTCGGGGGAACTGGCGTAGTAATCGGCAGCGAACCAGTCGCTGCACCATTCGTGGACGTTCTCGCACATCTCGAACAGCCCATAGCCGTTCGGCTCTGACTGTGCGACCGGCTCCGGACCGTGCTTCCAGCGGTCGTGGTAACCGCGACGTGAAGTGGGCGGCTCATCTCCCCAGGGATAGAGTCTGTCCTCGACGCCTCCACGCGCTGCGCGCTCCCATTCAGCTTCCGTGGGTAGCCGATAGCGGGTTCCGGTCTGGGCGGAAAGCCAATCGCAGTAGGAGACAGCCTCGAACCAGGACACGGCGACCACAGGAAGGCGTGGTTTACTGAAATTCGGATCGTGCCAGAACGGTGGTGGTGTGTCTCCGGTCGCACGAAGAAATGCGGCATACTCTTCAACCGTCACCTGCGTTGCCGCCAGGCGAAATGCATCGACGAACACCCGGTGCACGGGACGTTCGACGTCCTGGCCGGAGTCGCAGCCCATGCGGAACCAGCCTGCGGGTATGTCGATCAGCCGAGGCTCGGCTACTCGCCCCGTTCCAAACGTGTATTCAAACGCGGTCACCACACTTAGGATGCACACGACCCACTCAGCCGACGTGAATCGGCAGGCGGCCCCGGTGGTTGGCGTGGCCCGTGCCTCGTATTGACTGCGGGCGAAGCAGCATGTTCCGATGGCACGTGGTGCGTGCGAACCCAATCCTTCCTGTAGACGAGATACTGCCGCAGATCGCAGAGAGCCTGAAACGGCAGTCCAGCCTCGTCATCGAAGCTCCGCCGGGAGCCGGCAAAACTACGCGTGTACCGCCCGCGCTGCTCGAGATCGTGGAGGGCGAGGTAGTCGTGCTCGAACCACGGCGCATTGCTGCACGACTGGCCGCGCGCAGAGTCGCCTTTGAGATGGGCGAACCGCTGGGCGAGACAGTCGGATACCAGGTGCGGTTCGAGGAATTGGCCGGACCGCGAACGCGCCTCCGTTTCCTGACCGAAGGCGTTCTGACCCGCCGCCTTCTTTCCGACCCGCAACTGATGGGGGTCGATGCCGTTGTGCTCGACGAATTTCACGAGCGGCATCTCGAAAGCGATCTTGCGCTGGCCCTCTTGAAACGGCTTCAGCGTACGCGTCCCGATTTGCGCGTCGTGGTCATGTCGGCCACGCTCGATGCTGCCCCGGTCGCGCAATATCTCGGAGGATGTCACGTCATTCGGTCGCAGGGGAAGACCCATGAACTCTCTATCCGGCACCTTCCTTATTCGGCCGCCTCGCTGGAAGTT
>JAEZPW010000106.1 GCA_023441255.1 Acidobacteriota bacterium | reverse complement strand
TATTTACCGTCCGCATTCGACAAGTGGCAAACTGCCAAACGTGCCGTTCGATGTTCCGGAATATAACGGCCAGTTGGTTTACAACCTGAGCATGACGCGGGGCCGGCACGACATCAAGATTGGCGGTCAATACCAGCGCGTTGTGTCAGATGGTTCGAACAAAAACTTCGGTGATGGCGAGTACGACTTCAACACCGACGCGGCCTTTGACCCGAGTAACCCCTGGACCTATCCATGGCACTACATTCAACGCATCGGTGCAGATAGCTGGCACGTACCGGAAAATGTGTTCGGCATCTTTGCGCAGGACAAGTGGTCAATCACCGACAAGTTTGTTCTGACCTACGGGTTGCGCTGGGATTATGAAAACTGGTTCTCATCGGTTGATCCGGTCGGCACGCTGGCCGGAAAGCGGGCGAGCAATCCAAGAGCCGACTTCGGTCCGCGTATTTCGTTTGCGTACAGCCCGTTTGGACAGAAGACCGTTATCCGTGGCGGCTTCGGCCGGTTCTATAGCCGCGTGCCGTTGAACGAGGCGGCACTAGTGATCCAAAATACAGTCAACACGCTCGACCAGCATTGGGTGGAAGACGTCTGGTGGTGGCAGTGGCATGGTGACCCGAACAACATCCCCCCTTGCTGCAACGCGCCCGGTTGGGTCCCCGACGGACATCAGGTGTCGTACCCGGTCCCGCCTACGCTTAACAGCTTCTCTTGGTTCAACGGCAGCATCGACGTGCTGGACAACAACCTGAAGTATCCCTACACCGATCACTGGACCTTGGGCGTTCAGCGGCAGCTGAGCAACAAGCTGGCTCTCAATGTCGATTTCGTCCGCATCTTGGGCAAGAACCTGTGGACCATGGTAGACCGCAATGCTCCGGACCCCGCGTCTGCTGACGATGGCTATCCTCGGCCGAACCCGGACTTCTACCACATCACTGGGCAGGCGTCCATCGGGCATTCCTGGTACACAGCCATGGAAGCAACCTTGAAGTACCGGGGAAGCAAGGGCGATTTCACAATGACCTACACCCGCGCGAAAGCAGTTGATGACGTCCGCGGCGACCCGAACGGCTATGGCGCGACTTGCAGTTGGGCCATCAATCAGAACCCTGACAACATCCGTTGCGATCGCGGCCTGTCGGCCAACGACTTGCCCAATCGTTTGACCTTCGACGGCATGTACCGTCTGCCTTATGGCTTCAAGTTCTCTGGCAATCTGGACTTCCACAATGGCTATCCGTATTCGGTTCGGGCTGGCACAGATCTGAACGGCGACGGCTGGACCAATGAAACGGCGCCAGGCTACTCCCGCAACACCAGACGTGGCGACCGCTATATCTGGACCCAGATGCGCGTTGGACGAGATTTCAAGTTCAATGACCGCTTCACCTGGGAGCCGTTCGTTGACATCTACAACATAACCAACACGCCGAGCTACCTCGGGTACGACGGCAACATTCGTAACCAGAACCATGGAAATCCCTTGCTGGATACCTTCGGGCAGCCGACGGGCAGCACGGGTGGACGTGTCTGGCAGTTCGGTTGCCGCCTGTCGTTCTAACACCAACAGCAGTGCGAACAACGGCGGCGGTCTGACACAGATCGCCGCCTTTATGCCGAAAGAGACTTCGTGCTGACACGAGACGCCATGATGAAGAGGCCATTCGCTTTCGTGCTGTGTATTTTCGGTGTTCTGTTCGTGTCGGCGGTAACCGCGTGTGGCAGTGGCGGCGGTGGAGGGAAAACGCCGGCAACGCCCATCACTCAATTTGCCGTGTCCGGCCCCGAAGTTCCCGGCGCGACCGCCTATGACAAGGCGATCATTCCCATCATGCAGAAGTGGAACATACCCGGCGCGGCCGTAGCGGTCGCAAAGAACGGCCGTCTTGTTCTCGCGCGTGGCTATGGCTACGCCGACGTCGAGAATAAGGTCCAGGTCCAGCCCGACTCAATGTTTCGCATCGCCAGCATCTCGAAACCGATCACGGCTGCGGCAATCCTGCACCTGGCAGAACAACGCAAGGTCGACCTCGAGGCCAAGTTCCTCGATATCCTCACCGACTACACGGTGCCGGCCGACGCCGACCCTCGCCTTCGCAACGTGACCATTCGCCACCTTCTGGAACATGCGGGTGGCTGGAACCGCGATGTCAGCGGCGACCCCATGTTCATGTCGACGGAGATCGCCACATCACTCGGCGTTCCCGCACCGGCATCGTGCAGCAACGTTATCCAGTACATGCTTGGCAAGAAACTCGACTTCGATCCCGGTAGCAAGTACGCCTATTCGAATTTCGGGTTCTGCATTCTCGGCCGCGTCATCGAGAAAGTGACTGGCCAGTCCTATGAGACTTACGTGCGTGACAACGTGCTTGCCCCGATGGACATTCACGCCATGCGCATTGGCGCCTCGTCGCTGTCGGGCCGAGTCGCACATGAAGTGAAGTACTACGATTACCCAGGAGCACCGACTACGTTGTCAGTGTTCCCCGGCGGTGGCCAGGTCCCGATGCAGTATGGCGGCTTCTACCTTGAGGCAATGGATGCGCATGGCGGCTGGATCGCCTCCGCTGTCGACCTCACCCGATTCATGGCCGCGCTGGAAGGCCGTCGCGGAGCTGCATTTCTTTCTTCGAACAGCCTGATCGATATGACGGCGCGACCTGATGTTCCGCAATGGTCGACAACTGCCTATTGGTACGGACTTGGCATAACCGTCCGCCCGGCAGAAGTGGACGCGAACTGGTGGCACAATGGCGCGCTGCGCGGCGGCACAACGCTGCTGGTGCGCAGCTACAACGGTTACGACTGGGCAGTTCTTCTCAACTCCAGGCCAAGTGACACCAGCAAGGTCGACGTCGAAATCGACCAGGCTATGTGGAAGGCTTTGGGAACTGGGCTTCAGGGTTCCCCAACAGACCTATACGCACAGTTTCCTTCCCCCAGCCTTCCTCCATCTCAACCCGCAGTCCGGGCCAATGCGATTAGCGCAGGTAAGGAGCACTGACATGCCGGATCGAAGAAGTTTCATCAAGCTGGCCTCCGCGGGATTACTCACCATGGGGGCTGGCCTTCGTTCTTTTGCACAGCAGGCAAGCAACGTTGTTACCAGCTTCGTACAGGGCAGCGCGCCCGGCGCCGAAACCATTTACAACGGCAAGCGCTGTCTTTATTTCGGCGGCACCGGCTACCACGGCCTGCATAACCATCCCGAACTCATCAAAGCCGCACAGCATGCACTCGAACAGTTCGGCACCCATTCGGGAACGAGCCGATATCCGTATGGCACAACGCCTCTTTATATGGAGGTTGAAAAGAAAGCGGCCGAGTTCTTCGGCACCGAGGACGCCGCTTACGTCTGTTCCGGATATCTTGAAAACGTGGCCGCCTTTCAGGCCATGGCGCAACTCAAGATGTTCGACGTCATCCTGCTCGACGAGACGGCGCATTACAGCGTTTTCGACTTTGCGTGGGCCCTCCGCAAACCCGTCTTTACCTTCGCGCACGCAGATCCGGAAGACTTGGCAAGACAGTTGAAGGCCAATCTCAAGGCCGGGGAAAAGCCGCTGGTGTTGAGCGATGGTATTTTCCCCACGTTCGGTCTGCTCGCGCCAGTCCCCGAATACCTCAAGATCGTTGAACCTTATGACGGTCTCATCTGGCTTGATGACGCCCATGCCGTCGGAGTGCTTGGCCCAAACGGACGCGGAACCTATGACCACTACGGTCTTAAGTCTGACCGGCTGTATTTCGGCGGAACCTTCAGCAAGGCCTTCGGCTCGCACGGCGGCATCATTCCCACAAAGGCTGAACTGGTGAAGGCGATTCGCGCCGGCCACATCATGAACGGTGCGTCTGCGGGGTCATCCGCAACGGCGGCGGCTGCTCTCAAGGGAATGGAGTTACTTGCCGCGCATCCGGAGTGGCGCGAGAAGTTGGCCAGGAACGCACGTCAACTCAAGTCCGGGCTGAAAGCGATGGGATTCGAAATGCACGACGGCCCGGTTCCGGTCGCGGCCTGGCGGCTCAAGTCGGGTCAGGAAATGGACCGCGTTCATGCCGAACTGCTCAAGCGCGGCATTCTCATCCAGCGCACACGATACGTAGGCGCGGGACCGGACGGCGCATTGCGGGTCGTCGTTTTCTCGACACATACTCCGGATCAGGTCAATCGGCTGCTAAGCGAGTTGAAGACTTTGGTTTAGCAGAGCCCGCAGTCACGCCGGGGGCGGGCCAGTGCCTCCGCACCCCGCTCCCAGCGTGCCGAGGGTTTTTGGTTCCCATCACTTGCGACAAAGGATATACGCCATGCTTTCGGATTCGATCTTCTTCAACACGCGATTCCGGCATCTTGTCGTGCTCTCGTTCGTGTTCGTCGCCTCGTCTCTTGCAGTAATGGCGCAGGTGGCGCCACCCGCTGACCTCGATGCGTATGTGGCCCGGGTCATGAGAGAGTTTGAAGTGCCCGGATTGTCCCTCGCCATTGTTAAAGACGGTCAGGTCGTCGTGGCGAAAGGCTACGGCGTACGCGAACTGGGCAAACCCGAGCGCGTCGACGAAAATACGCTGTTCGGTATCGCCTCGAACACGAAGGCATTCACGGCGACTGCTCTGGCCATCCTCGTCGATGAGGGCAAGCTCTCGTGGGACGATCCGGTTGTCAAACATCTGCCGTGGTTCCAGCTCTACGATCCATACGTCACGCGCGAGTTAACTGTCCGTGACTTGCTTACGCACCGCAGCGGTCTCGGACTCGGTGCGGGCGACCTGCTCTTCTGGCCCGGCACGACGTACACGCGGGATGAAATCCTTTACCGCATGCGTTACGTCAAGCCGGCATCCAGCTTCCGCAGCCGCTACGCCTACGACAACATCCTGTACCTCGCAGCAGGCCAGATTATCCCTGCGATTACAGGCAAGTCTTGGGACGAGTTCGTCAAAGAGCGCATCTTCAACCGCCTCGGCATGTCGTCCTCGACTACAAGTGTCAGCGTCTTCAAGCCTGGCGACAACGTGACCACTCCCCACTCGCGCGTTGAGGGCACCGTGAAGCCAATACCCTGGATGAACATTGACAACACCGCTCCCGCCGGTGCGATCAATTCCTGTGCCGCTGAGATGGCGAGATGGGTGGTTGTTCGCCTGAACCAGGGCAAGCTTGCGGACGGTACCCGCTTATTCAGCGAAAAGCAGGCACGCGAGATGTGGTCTCCGCAGACGATCATGTCCATCGGCGAACCTCCGGCTCCTCTCAAATCACTGAAACCGAACTTCGCCGCTTACGCGCTCGGCTTCCGCGTAAGTGACTATGAGGGACATAAGCTGGTAGACCACACCGGCGGGCTCGCCGGACTGGTATCCAAGGTTGAAATGATGCCCGACCAGAATCTCGGCATCGTCGTGCTCACGAATCAGGAGGAAGCCGGCGCGTACCAGGCCATCGTGTATCACGTCCTCGACCACTATCTGAAGCTGCCCGCCTCCGATTGGACAACTGTCTTTGTTAATGAGAAGAAACGCCAGCTGGCCGAGGCTGCTGAGGTCGAAAAGAAGCAGTCGAACACGCGCGACCTCGCTTCCAAGCCGTCGTTGCCTCTCGACAAGTACGCCGGCAAATACAACGATGCCTGGTACGGAACTGTGACCATCAAGCTGGAAGACGGCAAGCTAATGTTCCAGATGGACCACACGCCCAGCATGGTCGGTGAACTCGAGTACTGGCAGTACAACACGTTCAAGACTCACTGGCGGGACCGCACCCTGGCCGATGCGTTCGTGACATTCTCGCTAATGCCCGATGGGCGAATTGACGAGATGAGAATGGCTGCCGTGTCGCCCCTTGCGGATTTCAGCTTCGATTACCAGGACCTCTTGTTCAAGCCGGTTGCGGAACCAGCGCCGCAGGACTGAGCAGTGCTGTGGGAACTCTATTGGCCGCGGTTCGGAATCAGCGGTCCGCCGCAGGCTGCAACACGTTGCTGGTCGTAAGGTGAACGCGCGTTAAAAACTGTTCCCGGACCGGCTAGGAGAGGTTATGCGCACAACTCTCATGTTTCCCTCGTTCCTAATGTTGGTAGTTATCAGCTGTTACCCCTTCATGGCGGCACAGGCGCCGATTGCTGCCCCAACTCCCTCGGACAATGAGATTCGCCAGATACTGATCGATCGCGTTGACACCTACAAGAAGAGTACTGGGATGGTGGTTGGTGTTGTTACTCCCAACGGCAGGCGCATAGTCAGCTACGGAGCCTATGCTGGCGACGACAAGCGCATCCCTTCTGCCGATAGCGTGTTCGAGATCGGATCGGTGAGCAAAGTGTTCACGTCTTTGTTACTCACCGATATGGTGGGGCGCGGGGAAGTAAAGCTGAATGACCCGTTGGGGAAGTATCTGCCGAAATCCGTTCATGTGCCCTCACGCAACGGCAAGGAAATCACTCTGCTGGACCTGGCTATGCATGTTTCAGGTCTGCCGCGCATGCCCTCGAACTTCTCTCCAAAGGATCCGAGTAATCCATACGCTGACTACACAGTGCAGCAGATGTACGACTTCATATCGAAATATCAACTGACGCGCGACATAGGTGAGAAGTACGAGTACTCGAATCTGGGCGCCGGGCTGCTGGGCCACGCTCTGGCACTACGCGCTGGCATGGACTACGAAACCCTGCTACGTACGCGTATTCTCGAACCGCTCGGCATGAAGAGCACCGCGATTATTCTTAACGGCGACATGCGTGCGCGCCTTGTTCCCGGACACAATGACATGTTGCAACGCGTGTCCAACTGGGATATCCCAACTCTGGCCGGGGCCGGTGCAATCCGTTCGACCGTGAATGACATGCTCACGTTTTTAGCCGCAAACATGGGCGTTCGGTCATCGTCTCTATCCTCCGCCATGACCGCCATGCTGAGCGAGCGTCATTCCGCCGCGCCGAACATGGAAATCGCCATCGGTTGGCACATACTGAATCGTTTCGGCGACGACATTGTATGGCACAACGGTGGAACCGGTGGGTATCACTCGTTCATTGGCTTCGATCCGAAAACACATATCGGCGTCGTGGTGCTTTCAAATTCCGCCAACGACATCGATGACATCGGCCGGCACCTGATCGACCCGCGGTATGAACTGGCGAAACTCACGGTACGCAAAGAGCACAAAGAGGTCGCTGTCGATCCGAAACTCTTCGACCAGTACGTGGGTATTTACGAGCTGACACCTGCATTCAAGATCACCATTACGCGTGAGGTCGACAAACTTTACGCGCAAGCGACTGGTCAAGCCCGTTTTCAACTTTTCCCCGAGAGCAACACGGACTTCTTCTTGAAGGTGGTCGATGCCCAAGTCACCTTTGAAACAGACCATAAGGGCCAGGTGCGCGAACTCATTCTCCACCAGGGAGGAATGGATCAGCACGCGAAGAAGGTGTCGGATACGGTCGCCGTGCGAAAGGCGATCACAGTCTCTCCCGGCCTACTAGCGGCATATGTCGGGAAGTACGAACTTGCACCCAACTTCATAGTGACCGTGACAAGCGAGAACGGGTCCCTTTTTCTGCAAGCATCCGGCCAGCCCCGCTTCGAGATGCTACCCGAATCCGACACTGATTGGTTTCTGAAGGACGTTGATGCTCAGGTGAGCTTCGTCAGAGAGGCAGGAAACGTCAATCAACTCATCCTGCATCAGAACGGTGCCAATTTGCCGGCACGCCGAATAGAGTGACGAGCTTACTTACGCCTGTCCTGCCACTCCTCGTACCTTCAGTTCAAGCGCGCGATGAGTAAGGTACTGATTTTGTGATTGGCTGAATGTGCCAAATCGAACAGATTTGCAGCAGGATTGTACACGGGTCGTACATCAGGTCTGCGTCCGAAACGCACTTGTGGCCGTGAACCGCTGCCAGCTGAAACAGTCTTCCAAACTCTTGTTGGTTACAATCACAGCACCGGAATGAGAAAAGGGAGCGCTCCGTGTGAAGATCTGGAACTGCGGCCGGCACGACGATATAGCGTTTCCGATGTCGCACTGGCGAAGCGCTGCAAGAAGCTGAACTGTCATAAACGCCTGTTGCGCGAATCGCTCGTCTGTCCAGGATCACTTCCGGATTGCCCGTCATCCAGGAGTAATCCGAAACCGAGGTGCGGCGCGCAATCTCGTCCGTACAAGCTGGCTTGTCGGGATCGATCCGTGTAGCGGCAGGATGTCGCAGCAAAACCGAGTTTCCAACAAGTGGCCAAGATCCGTCTTTCGGGACACGTTTTCCGGCTACCATAGCGCAATGTCGGCAGAGGATGCGACAAAATGATCTGCGTTTGACTGTCGCATGACACAACGGACGGAGTGCGGCTGAGTGTGACGAGTCAACAGCGATTTGGCTACCTTGGACTCTTTCCTGCTTTCGCTGCATCGACCAGAAACCGCTAGGCCGCGAGCCGATCTTCCATCCCGCCAGATCTGAGTTCGCGCACCAACTCCTTCCCATATAAATCGTACGGGAACCCAAGCTCGACTCGACTTGCTTCGTCGAGGGTCTTCAACTGCTCCGTCGAAAGCTCCAACTCCAAGCTGGCGAGGTTGTCCTGGAGCTGCGATACCTTGCGCGCTCCGATGATCGGAATGACCGGGACTGGGCGATAGCGAAGCCAGGCGAGCGCGACCTGTGCCATGCTGCGGCCAATCTGCTCGGAGACGTTCTTGAGAGCGGCAACAATCCGGTCGGCGCGCTGTTGCTCCGGCAAGAACGACTTCATCATTTCGCTGCTCATACGACCCGGTTCCGAGGCCCCGCGGCCTTGATACTTGCCCGTCAACACGCCACCGGCAAGCGGGGACCAGGCCGTCACGCCCACGTTCAAAGCCTTCGACATTGGCACCAGTTCGCGCTCGACCGTCCGCTCGATCAGGCTGTATTCGATCTGCAAGCCGATGAACTGTGACCAGCCGCGCAACTCTGCAAGCGTATTTGCCTGCGCGATCCACCAAGCAGGAGCATCGGAGATGCCGAGGTACAGAATCTTGCCTTGGCGGACCAGGTCGTCAAGACCTCGCATGACCTCCTCCACGGGCGTCACTCCGTCCCAGATATGGACCCAGTAGAGGTCGATGTAGTTAGTCTGCAGGCGCTTGAGACTCGTTTCCAGAGCTTGGACCATGCTCTTGCGGTGATTGCCCGCGGCATTGGGATCCGTTGCACCGAGGGCGTTGGAGTATTTCGTGGCCAAAACGACGTCACCCCGGTGATCCCTGATGAACTCACCCAGGAACTTCTCGCTCGCACCATTGGTGTACACGTTCGCCGTGTCGATGAAATTCCCGCCGGCATCGCGGTAGGTGTTATAAACCTTTTGCGATTCATCCTTCGGCGATCCCCATCCCCAATCTTCGCCGAACGTCATGGTTCCCAGAGCCGCTTCCGAGACCCGAAGGCCGCTGTTACCGAGTAGCCTGTACTTCATACTGTTCTCCTTTCTGTCGTGCTCACCTCGAACCGGTACGCTCTTCTGGCCTTTCAGCAGTGTGGCTCGCCACTTGGATTCCAGGTCAGAAGGCATCAACATCGATGATCGCTTTGGCGAATGCTTCAGGAGCTTCTTGAGCCAAATTGTGCCCAATACCGCCCGTTATGATACGGTGCTGATACTTCCCGGAGAATTTCTTCGCATAGGAACTAGCGTCCAGATGCGGCGCACCATTGGCATCACCCTCAAGGGTGATTGTGGGGACCGTGATAATTGGACCGGTAGCGAGCCGTTTTTCCAGATCGTCATACTTGGACTCGCCCTTGGCCAGATCGAGTCGCCAGCGGTAGTTATGGATGACGATGGCGACGTGATCCGGGTTATTGAAGGATGCCGCCGTACGATCGAATGTGGCGTCATCGAAGTTCCACTTCGGCGACGCGAGCTTCCAAATGAGCTTGTTAAAGTCGTGTCGGTTTTCGCGGTAGCCGGCTTCTCCCCGCTGGGTGGCAAAGTAAAACTGATACCACCAGTCGAATTCGGCTTTCGGCGGCAACGGCAGCTTGCCGGTTTGCTGGCTCCCGATGAGATATCCGCTTACGGAGACAAGCGCTTTACAACGTTCGGGCCACAGCACCGCAACGATGTCCGCTGACCGCGCTCCCCAATCAAAGCCGGCTAATATTGCCTTGTCGATCTTCAGAGCGTCCATCAACGCCGTAACGTCAAACGCGACGGCCAAGGGCTGGCCATTGCGGAACGTTTCAGTTGAAAGAAAGCGTGTTGTGCCGTAGCCGCGAACATAGGGGACTATCACCCTGTAGCCTGCCCTTGCCAGCAACGGGGCAACATCGACAAAACTGTGAATGTCATAGGGCCAGCCGTGAAGAAGAAGCACGGCACGACCGTCCGTGGGGCCGGCTTCGGCGTAACCAACATTCAGTAGGCCGGCATTGATCTGTTTTAAGGATGCGAAGCTGGCGCTCGTCGATGACTTAGCCGCGGTCGCTTGCTGTTGAGTTCTCATGCCGGCCAGCGCAGTAGCAGAGTGAATGGTGGCAGCGGCAGCTATCGTCATAGCGGAATCGTGCAAGAACTTTCTCCGGTCAAGCTTCACTACGGCATACATCGCCTACCTCCGACTTGAGTCCAAGCGAGACGCAATCAAGCAACTGCCGGGCACCGGAGCGGCAGCTTTGCAAGTGAGAGGAGAGATGGACCTACGACCGTGCCTGCAAGTTCCGGTTCACGCTGTGCGGTCACCGTGCCTCCTCCCGTTCAACCGCGGTCGCTTTCGCACCGGCCCGCTTGTTCCACCCGTGGAAGGGCGAGAAGTCGCCCGCGTTCCAGGCCTCGCGAAGTCCAGGGGTGCTCAGATCCCAGTCGGGGCGAATCTCGCGCGTCACGGCGCGCAGGTCGTGCCAGAGGTCGACGACCGAAGGGCGACCCCAGAACCAGTAGCCGTTGTATATGCTGTGGATCACCAGGCCCGGCTTGAGGACAAGCGTGTGCGGGATCATCGGATTGTTGTCGGGGTCGGTGTACTCCTGGATGTCGAGGTCCTTCTGAACCGTTCGGTCGGGGTCGGAGAGGAAGGTCCACTGGGCCCCTACCGACGCGCGGAACTCCTGAAGCGTGTGGTGGTCATCGGTGGAGATCGTGGCCATCTGGGTGTACGCGACGGCAATCTTTGGGTAAAACGCGGCAAGCTCCAGATGCTGCTGGTGCTCCTTCGGGCAGTAGTGTCCACGCGCGAGTGTGAGGATGAGTGGATCCTTGCCCTGGAGGTCGCTGAGCCTGCGCATTGTACTCGTGTGATCGGGCAACTCGTAGTCGGGAAAGATGCCTCCGGGCACGATATCAGAACGCATGATTCCACTCCTTTCGATGGGAATCGCATCAGTCGCTCACAACGGCAGTTCTTCGCCGGTTTGTTCGCGCACCATGTACTCGGCGTACCAGTCGGGCCAGTTAGCATCGCGCTGCCCAGTGCGCTTCTCGTGTTCGCCGTGGGCGGCCTCGGCACGCCGAAGCGCGGCCGCCAGATCGGTTGTCGAAACGAACGAAGTCACGCCTGTGTCGATGCGCCCGGGGAGCCGGGTCGTGATCTCTTGCAGCAACCAGCTATTGCCGTCGGGGTCGTTGAATACGGCGAGCGAGCGATACGTGCCATGCTGAGGATCCGGACCAGGAATCGGGCCATTCGTACCGAGGTGGAAAATCTCGCTCACCTCGACGCCGGCGGCGACCAGGGCATCACGAGCGGCTGCAATGTCGGAGACGATCAAGTATGTTCTCTGCACCGAACCAGGCGTGGCCGACGTCAGGTTCCCGCCGAATTGGACGGAACACCCTGAGCCATGCGGCGTGAACTGGTACACTCCCGATCCGGGCGGCGTCACGTCCTGCCTCCAGCCTAGCTTCCGATAAAACTGCTCCGCGCGCCTAACATCTGAAACCGGAATGACAACCACCTCGAGCTTCATGTCGACTCCAGCAACACCCGCGCCGTTTCCCGGGTCATTACTACGGATTTCCTGAGTCAGATTTGCCATTTGGTTCTCCTTTACGTTCGCCGGAAATAAGAAAGTCAGATTGGGTCGAATGCGTTGTTGTTAGCTGGGCTGATTGTGATTGCCGTTCTTGTCGAGCCAAGGAATGGGATAGGGGCAGGCCCCCCATTCGATGGTGAGCGATCCAGTGGGATGCGAGGAGCACAGGTTTGCGGAGTTGACTGACCATATAGCAGACGCTCGGGCAGGGATGCCACGAGCACGGAGGCAGCACAAAGCTTCAGCAATCTGCGACGGCCGGAGCCGTGGCCTTCATAATGGAGGTCGATATCACCCGAGTTTGCTTTGTCTACTGTAACGCGTGGCATAACGGTTCTCTTTCACGTTTTAATAGTGCTCATGCTGGCCTCGTACCTAGGCAGCGGCGAGCTGTTGGCCGCCGTCGATGTCGTAAGTTGCGCCCGTGAGGGCCGTGTTGGTCATGATGTGTACCGCAAGTGCGGCCACGTCGGCCGGTTCCACGACGCGCCGGATGGGAAGCGTAGTGCGCAGCTGATTTCGGCGCTTTTCGAGGTCATCGCCGAGCAGTTCTGCGGACAGAGGCGTGTCAACGAAGCCGGCGGCGATGAGGTTGACCCGGATGGGCGCGAGTTCGAGCGCCAAGCTGGCAATCAGGGCGGGCGAAGCAGCGGTGAGTGCTGACGTTACCGCGAATCCGATGGCTGGTCGGCGCGCTCCGGTGCCACCCATGAACAGCAGCGTACCTCCCGGTCTGACCTTGTTGATGGCGTTGCGGGCGACTTGGAGTACCAACAGGAAATGCTCTTCTAGTAGGCGACGCACCTGCGCAAAGTCCATGTCACGGAGCCGAGCGTAATATGGCCGACCAGCGGTCACCATCACGTGATCGATCGTCGGCAGGTCACCGAAGAACCGCTCCAGTGAAGCATCATCGGTAGCGTCGAAGGCCGCGGTGCTCAGCGGCTGAAGTTCGCTCGCGGCGCGCTGGAGGCGCTCCGGATTTCGTCCGCTCAGAATCAGCTTGGCGCCTTCAGCCCGTGCTCGTCTCGCGGTTTCGAGTCCGATGCCGGCGCTACCGCCGATCACGACGACGGTTTGCCCGAGGAGTTCCGGTTCGCGCTGCATGGACGAGATGTTGATTGCGGCGTTCATGATTCCTCGCGTCAACGCGTAACGTGCACGCGTCAGTGATGTTTTTGGGTTGTCGTTTGCTTTGGAAGGATGACTGAGACCACGCCCTTGTCCAGCGTGTGATGGTGCGTCCTCCAATTCAATCAGAACCTTATGCGGGCCGGGGACAAGCCCCATCAGGATGATTGGGTTACCACTCGCATCTGCCCACACCCATGAGGCGACATCGACTCTCACATGAATGTGTCCGACGCGCGGCGAGACAGCGAGAGCATCTGGGCCGAAAACCGGCGCGAGATGCAGATTGTGAGTACAGTACCGAATAACCACAACTCCCCTGGTGAGCGGCCCGGCCGGCGGCGGATAGATCACGATCTTCGCGGGGGCTCAGGAGTAGTAAGCGGGATAACTGCGGTGGGTCCGCAAGTGTCGCTTACGTTTTGCGCCACAGCGGTGGTTGCCCACAACACCGTAGCGGCAAACCACAGCACATACCGCAGTGTCGGGTTTCTACAGTTCAAAGCGGCCATATTCTCCACCCCGTTCACCTAAGTTCGTCATCCGAAGGTGAAGCAAAACGCCTCACCGCCTGGATCGAGAAAGCTTATCGTGAAGTCTCTGTCGCCAATGGGTTCTGGTTGCCGAATCAGTTGGTACATCCGCTGCTCCGAAAGAGTGCCGTAGCCTTGCTCGTCGACATCAACGCCATGCGCAGCCCCGGGCGCGAGTCCATCGATCAGAACGCGGAATCGCACGCGCTGCCCCGCTTTTGGCGGGCCCATAACGAGATTCAGGTCGCGTGCGTGGAAACGATAATTAAGCTGTCCCTCAGCGTTGTTCGCGTGTGTTCGATCTGCCGTCATCGTCCAATCACCCGAGAGCGCCCAGCCGTTAAGCGAGAGATGTGCGGGACTGGCGTAGGCGTGGGGTTGATCTCGCACCGGACCACCAGGAGAGGCAAAGTTCTCCGTCTGTTGGTAGCCAACGTAGTTTTCCGGCGACATCAAGTCCTTCCAATCGGCCGGAGCCTCGGCGCCTTGGCCAGTAGCCGAAACCAATCCACCATCGATGCCGCTCGCACCACCCTCGGCCAGTAACTGCTTGATCACAATTTCGGATTGGTCGTAATCGCCCTCGCCGAATTGGTGGTGTCGAATACGGCCCTGTGTATCTATGAAATAGAGGGCGGGCCAGTATTCGTTGTTGAACGCTCGCCAGATGGCATGATCGCTATCGACTGCAACAGGAAATGGAACGCCTATTTCTTTTGTGAGTTGGCGAACGTTGTCCAGGTTCTTTTCGAACACGAACTCCGGAGAATGCACGCCTATGACGACCAGACCCTTATCGCGATATTTCTCAGCCCACGCGCGAACGTATGGAAACTGACGGCGCCAGTTGATACAGGTGTAAGTCCAGAACTCGACCAGGACTACTTTCCCGCGCAGGTCGGCGGCCTGCAACGGCTGTGAATTGATCCATGCAGTGGCTCCGTCCAGAGGAGGCATGTTGCCTTCGATGGCCAATCGACGCGGGTGCCACCACTTACCAGTGTTTGCCGCTTGCGCATTGGCGGCTCCTGTAAGCGGCATCGCTGCTTTGCCCGGCAGCGATACCGTTAGCGCCACGATCGCGAACAAGGCAGCCGTGATAACGAGGACTGAAACGTGAGGATAAGCGCCGCGTTGGCTTCCGTTTGGTTGTTGCCACATGGCCTTCCTCCCAGGGTGGTCAGCCTTCTCAAAAGCTGAGGCCAAAGCGGCGGCCCCACTGCGTTGGCCCACACCAATGATGAGCACAGCTCACGCAACTGCCTTCTCCACGCCAACAGCCCTTAGAAGCGCCTGCGCTGTGGAGGTCGAGGATGCGGGATTTTGCCCGGTAATAAGTTGGCCATCCATGATGTGAAACGGCTGCCAGTTGCGGACTTTTTCAAAGATGGCCCCGAGGCGCAGCAGTTCATCCTCCACAAGGAACGGCACAACCGTGGTGAGCTTAACCTCCTCTTCCTCGCCATTGGTAAAGCCGGTTACATGCTTGCCCTTTACCAGAGGCTCGCCGCGGAATTTGACATGACGGAGTACACCGGGCGCGTGGCAGACCAACGCGATCGGCTTGCCAGAGTTGTAAAAAGACTCGAGCAGGGCTATGGAGACGGGGTCTTCGGCGAGATCCCACATGGGCCCGTGCCCGCCCGAATAGAAAACCGTGTCGAAGTCTCCCGCTTTCACATCGGCCAGCCGCACGGTATGCGCGAACGCTTTCTGCGCCGTCTCATCCTTCTTCCAGCGGTCCATGGCAGGGGTTTGATTCTCCGGCAAATCGCTTTTTGGATCGATCGGCGGCTGCCCGCCTTTCGGAGAGGCGAGCGTCAACTGAATTCCTGCATCTCTGAAGACGAAGTAGGGAGCCGCGCCTTCTTCCAGCCAGAAACCGGTCTTGCGGCCAGTGTTGCCCAGTTGGTCGTGAGATGTTAGTACCTGCAACAGTTTCATGTTCCTTCTCCTTTGTTCGCTCAAACCTCACATTCTTAAGACGACAGGAAACTTCGGTCAGAAATCTGCGCGGTCTTCATGTTTCACACTGCGACTTTCATCGTCGCAATAGATCCTCCTCAGGTCTTCAGCCGTTACAAAGTGCTCTAGCGGTGGATAAGAATCCGGACTTGCTTACGTGAAGGGGGAACCGCGCTGCATAAAAAGTAGGAACTTTGGTCCCGCGAGCCGCAACGCCGGGTTGTGGGAACTTCCATCCCAGATTCACGATGCGGGGGAAGCGTTGCGCTAATTTACAGAGCTGGATCATGCTGCTGGAGAGAGTTGCTGTCGACTCTCCAACTGCTCTACGCCCCATCAATCGAGACAAAGGTGCGTCAGATTATATGCAGCATTTTCAGTACTGGCATACGGGCTAGCGTTCAGGGATTCCGTAACCATGGGTCAGGGTGTCCGAGTGGTCGGCTATCCGGAACTGGTCTGATCTCGTGGCCGAGATTGGTCCCGACAAGTCGGCTAGCGTGGCGTAATCGCGGCCATGCTCCATCACTCCCGGATGGACGGGCAATCCGGACACGACTAGCGCACCATCGTCCCGCGGCAAGGAGGCCGCTGACGATGGCACCTGGATCGAAGAGAAAACGCAAGAGGCGTCGGGCGATGGCGCGATGACCTTGTTTCTTGGCGCTCGCGCCATCAACTCATGCACCCACTTACCGAGACCGCCGGTGTCGTATTTGACGCGGAACAGTACGGCGCGGGCTCCGTGTACGAACAGCGTGCGCAGATACTCGTTGCCGCGCTTGCTGATGCCTAGCAGCAGCGGCTTGCCACCGGTGGAGTACTGCCCTTGCTCGCCGAGTGCCCGGGCCAGGAAGTGTGCACCACCGCATGATTCCATGCCGATCAATGAGGGTGTCAGTTGGACGGTGTAGGCCAGAAGCGCGTTGCGCGAAAATCTCTTTCGAACAACAATGCTGCCGTGCTCGTTAAGCGCAACCAGATGAAACGTCGTTTTGCCTATGTCGATTCCTATAGACGCGATGTGCATGTGATGACCCTCCGTCAGCACCTTCCGCCAATAATGCTACTGAAGGCGGCGGACCATCCCATTAGCCCTGTTCTCGACAGCTAACGTCAGTTACACTCAGCCAAGATTTCATTCTCGTCAAAGACAGCGGTCACTGTTGAATGAACTGCAACGTGCGTTGTCGAGTGTGCGTGCTGGTAAGCGTCTTCGCTGTTCTGCTGGCGTCCGCTTCTTGCCGTCGCCAAAAGGCATCCAGGTTCCGTGGTTGGCGCTGACTGTGCAGTGTCGTTCAACAGAGGCTTTTTAAGGGGTTAGCCGGGTTATGTTGAAGAAGGTCTTGATTGCGGCGCTCGCTGCGCTTTGTTCTTGTCCGAGCATCTCAGCCGCTGCAAAGGGCAGTTCGAAGGATAGCGCGTCGCCTACGCCCTTCATCGTCATCGATCAGTTTGGCTATTTACCGGATGCGAAGAAGGTCGCCGTCATCCGCGATCCGGCTAGCGGTTTCGATAGCCGATGGCACTTTGTGCCAGGTAAGGTCTATCAGGTCGTCAACGTAGAGACGGGGGCAGTTGTATTTGAGGGGGCGCCTACCGACTGGCGGGCCGGTGCTGTCGATCCGTCTTCAGGCGACCATGCCTGGCAATTCGACTTCTCGGGCGTTGTCACCCCGGGGCGCTATCTGATCCGCGACAAGCAAGTGGGCTATGATTCCGCGGCCTTTTCGGTTGCGGCAAATCTCTACAAGCCTGTCTTAGTGCAGGCTGTACGCATGCTCTATTATCAGCGCGCCGGATTTACGAAGGAGGCGCGTTATGCTGGCGCCGGTTGGGCGGACAAGGCAAGTCATATGGGTCCGGGCCAGGACTCGGAGGCTCGGCTCTATAGCTCGAAGACGGATAAAACGACAGCCCGTGATCTGCACGGCGGCTGGTATGACGCCGGTGATTTCAATCGCTATACCCGCTGGGCCGGTGACTATGTGGTGGGCCTCCTTCACGCTTATCACGAAAGCCCCACAGCTTTTACCGACGACTTTAACATTCCAGAATCCGGTAACGGCATTCCCGATTTGCTCGATGAGGTGAGATGGGAGGTTGAGTGGCTAGAGCGCATGCAAAATGATGATGGCTCCTTGCTGTCGGTGATCGGATCCGCGTCGGGAAGCCCAGCTTCGGCGGCTACGGGGCCTAGCTTCTATGGACCGGCGACCACCTCTTCGACCTATGCGGGCGCTGAGGCTTTTGCCTATGCGGCCAAAACCTACGGGCAGTTTCCGGCCCTCAAAACATTTGCCGATGAACTGGGAGAGCGGGCGCTTAAGGCTTGGGTGTGGGCCCAAGCGCATCCGCACGTGCTCTTCTACAACAATGATCCACGCGATCATTCTGAAGGGCTTGCGGCTGGGCAGCAGGAGGTTGACGATTACGGACGCGAGATGGGGGCCATAGCCGCCGCCGTGTATCTCTTCGACCTTACTGGAAAGACGATCTTCCGCGACTATATCGACGCGCATTACCGCGACAATCACATCTTCACCCATCACCATACACTCGATTTCGACTACACGCAGACAGCACCTTTGGTCTATTACGCAAGCTTGGCCGGGGCGACGCCTTCGGTTTCATCTGCCATCAAGATCGAGTTTGCCAAAGGGTTCGAAAACGGCGGTTGGAACGCCGCCGAGAACGATCCCTACCGGGCCCATATCTCGGCGTATACGTGGGGTAGCAGCGCGACGAAGTCGAATCGCGGAAACATCTTCGGGGACGAAGCGCTTTATGGTTTGGGCAGCCACAGCCAGGCCGATGCGATGAGCGCTGCGGCGGACTATATGCACTACCTCCACGGTGTCAATCCGCTGGGCAAGGTCTATTTGTCCAACATGAAGGCGTTTGGTGCGAGCAATTCGGTGGACCGCTTCTACCACAGTTGGTTTGCCCACAGCAGTGCACTTTGGGAGAGCGTTAGCGGTTCGAAGTTTGGTCCTCCGCCCGGCTATCTCGTCGGCGGCGCCAATCCGCACTACAGTTGGGACAAGCGGTGCCCAAACGTCCACCCCGGGTGTGGGTTGGTGCCGCTTTCGCCGCCGACGGGTGAAAGGCCACAAAAGGCCTATGCGGACTTCAGCGATGGATGGCCGCTCAATTCGTGGGAGGTGACCGAGCCATCCATCTCCTACCAGACTGCCTATATCCGGATGCTGGCCAGGTTCGTTCGTTAGATGACGAACTATAGCCAGCCAACGTGTCATAGCAACGCCGGAGAGAGGAAAAGCAGCGGCGTACCATGCAGCGAAACAGATTCTGGCGAGAGAACCCGAAAAGGCACTCGTCTCGATGCTGGAGCTGCTCCGTAGAAATGGCTACCAAGTTAAAGCGGATGAGGTGATATCCCGCGAATGAACTGGAAGCTTGCGCGAACCGTCGTCCGAATCGCACTGCTGCTGAGTTGGTTGGCGATAATCATCTGACTCTTGAGCCGCAGCGTGTCGAAGCAAGTTGCTGTGTTCTGGTTCGGAGTGTTCCGAATCGCGGGGGTTAATACGTGACGCTTCTCGATCTGTAGGCAGAATGGCTTGATTTTGACTCACTACACAACTGGAGGAAAACTGACGTGAGAAAGATGTCAAATCTCCGGACGAAGCGAGCTTTCGCGGGGCCAACCCATTTTCGTTTGGCAGTCGCTCTGCTTGCGTCGGTCGCTGGGCTTGCATTGCCGGCGCATGCGCAAAACGACCGGATGACACCCATCGCCACGCCTTCGCAGCCCAACGCGATCGAACTCGGCACCGGTCCGCTGCCCGGTGCGACGAACCCGGAGGCCTGGCATAGGCAGTACGGCAGCCAGTTCGCGCGCAATGTGACGGTTGCGACGCTGACGCCCTTTCTTCCGGATCCAGCCAAGGCAAGCGGCGCCGCCGTTGTCGTGGCACCCGGCGGAGGTTTCTTCGCCTTGTCCATGGAAAATGAAGGCTGGAACGTCGCCCGCGCGCTGGCGGAAAAGGGTGTCGCCGCGTTTGTCCTCAAGTATCGCTTGAACCAGACACCGGCTGCCGCAGTGTCTCAGGATCCCAGACCTGAGGTGTTTCCATCTCGTTCTGCTGTGCCTCGGCTTTGATTGCGTTCCTACTGCATCTGCAGCTTTGGTAACGGTCTTTCTCACGCGGCAGATCTCAGCGAAGCGGTCGTGTGGCCACGAACGGAACGTTGTGTGGAACGCCCATGCCGAACATATGACCTTACAGAACCGTGGGCGCTCTTGAGCTTCATCAATCATCCCTCGTTGCTGTTGTGAAACAAACAGCTCAGGGCTGATTGACACGGATTGTACACGAAAGCTAGGCAATTGCATTTATGCTGAAAATAGATGACTTATGTGCGTCTGTCCTGCCACTCCTCGTACCAGGCCATCTGTATAGCTTCCAGCTTGCCTTCGTTCGAAGCTTCGGCATCGTCGACGAATATAGGTAGGTCTGTTATCCATTTGTGCAGGTCGGTGAAGCGTACCTCGAGAGGGTTAACATCAGGAAATTTGTCGGAGAGTACAAGTGCGATCTCTTCCGAGTCGTCCCAGCGCAGTTCAGCAGGTGCAGGCATTCGAACCTCGCAAATATTGGCCACAACGCTTCAGATGCGTATGTCGGTGATGTCAGATTCGGCGATCAGCGGGAACCAGGATCCTAGTGCTTCTCGGATACATAGTTGCGGTTCCAGCTGGGGATCTCGACAACAATGTCGCCGCCTTTGAGTATCTGGCATTGGCAGCCCAGCCTTGAATGAAGCTGCAGGTCGGCGGCCTCGTCCAGTTTGTCGGCCTCCTGCTCGTCCATTTCACTCAAACACTCATGGCCGTTGCGCACAACCACGTGGCAGGTCGTGCAGGCGCAATGCCCGCCGCAGGCATGGTCCAACTCAACACCGAAGTTCAGAGCTACATCAAGGATCGATAATGGCTTTCCGTGCTCTTGATACGGAAGCGCGTCGAGCGAAAACTCGACCGTGCGATTCTCGGGAAGGAAGGTGACCCTGACGGTACTCGTCTCCGAATCAATTCGAGAAATACTGTTCGTATCTGTTGACATGTTGCCGTCAGGAAAATCGAGGATCTATCGGTACTCGGTACTTAACTCTTTATCTCAGCTTTCGCGAACGGATGCGGCGCCGCGGGCCCTTCTCCGACATTCTCTCCAGCCTGCTCGAACGTTTTGCCCCTCAGCGCGGATGAGACGGCGTCGTCCATCATCAGTTCGGCCAGTCGCATCGTGCCTTGATTGAGCGCATCCACGGCGCCTCGGATCGCTTGATAGTCACTCCCCTGCATAACGGCGTTGAGCGCGTTCTCAAGCTTTGCGATCCTGTTCCGCTCATCCGACGTGAGCTTCTCCCAGGCCGGGCTGCGGCGGCCCTTCTCGAGCGCGCGCTTGATCGTCTCGGCCTCGTTGCGCGCCTCAATCACTTGGCGCTCGGCGAAATCCTGCTCGGCATAGTCGAACGAGTCGATGATCATCTTCTCGACCTGCTCGTCCGTCAGTCCGTAGCTGGGTTGCACCTCGATGTCTGCCTGTTTGCCGCTGCGCTGTTCACGCGCGCTCACGTGGAGTATTCCGTTGGCGTCGATCAGAAACTTCACTCCGATGCGCGGCTGTCCGGCAGCCATCGGCGGGATACCGCGTAATTCAAAACGCGCCAGTGACCGGCAGTCCTTCGCCAATTCGCGTTCACCCTGCAGTACGTGAATGGCTACATTCGTCTGCCCATCCACGCCTGTCGTGAAGTACTCGGTCGCGGAGGCGGGAACGGTCGAATTGCGGTGAATGATCCGCGCTACCACGCCGCCCAGGTTTTCTATGCCCAGCGAAAGCGGCGTGACGTCCAGCAGCAGCATGTCTTTTGTCGCGTCAGACGCGCCCGCGAGAATATTCGCCTGGATCGCAGCCCCTAGTGCGACCACCTCGTCCGGGTTCATCTCGCAGTGCGGTTCACGGCCGAACAGGTCGCGAACCAGTTGGCGGACGCGCGGAATGCGCGTCGATCCGCCCACCAGCACCACTTCATCGATCTGGTTCGGCTTCAGTCCCGCATCGGCCAGCGCCTGTTTACAGGGACCAGCCGTGCGCTTCACGATCGGCTCGATGAACTGCTCGAACAACTCGCGCGGGATAGTGCGCTGATACCGTTTGCCCTCGGGCAGGTCGAAGTCTAGGACCGCCTGCGCTTGCGATGACAGCACGATCTTTGCCTCGATCACGGCTTTACGGATGGCCTGCACCGCTTCGGCATTGCGCCGCAGGTCGAAGCCGAATTCGCCCTGTATGTCGTCGAGCGCCACGGCAATGATTAGGTCGTCGATATCGTCGCCGCCAAGGTGCGTGTCACCGTTCGTGGCGATCACCTCGAAGATCCCTTCGTGCAGCTTCAAAATCGAGATGTCGAATGTGCCGCCGCCCAGGTCGTAAACTGCGATAGTTCCGTTCTTCTTCTGATCGATGCCGTAGGCGAGAGAAGCAGCCGTGGGTTCGTTCACCAGGCGCAGCACATCGAGGCCGGCGATTCGTCCCGCGTCTTTCGTTGCCTGCCTCTGGGCGTCGTTGAAATACGCGGGAACTGTGATCACCGCCTTGCGCACCGGCGCCCCGAAGTAACGCTCTGCATTGCGCTTCAACTGCCGCAGGATGAAACCCGAAATCTCCGGCGGCGTATACGTCTGCTCCCCTAACCTGATGCGCATGACTTCGCCGGGCTGAAGATCGTCGGCTAGATGGAAAGGGAAGAGCTTGAGTTCGCCCTGAACATCGTCCACGCCGCGGCCCATCAGTCGCTTGACTGAATAAACCGTGCGCTCCGGCGTCTCGATCAGGTGCTTGCGCGCGGCGTTGCCCACGATTACGCTGCCTGCCTCGTCGATGGCGACCAGCGACGGCACGAGGTTCGAGCCGTCTTCCCCAGGAATGACGCGCGGCTGCTCGCCCTCCATATAAGCGACCAGCGAATTGGTCGTGCCAAGATCTATCCCGACTACTCTGTCAGTGCTCATCTCAAATAGAAAGCTTCAGTCAGTCACGCTCTGTCATTCCGAGCGGAGCCAGGAACCCCTACACCCACCAAATAGCTTTAGGCGTTCGCGCTTCGAATTACAACGAATGCACAAGTCTCACTACTCCGCCAGCGCCTCTCCGATATCTCTCAACAGGTGCTGCACGTACCGGCGCCGGTTGAGCAGGTCAAGCATCTTGATGCAGACCGCACGGCGTGCGCCAGCATCGTCTTTCGCCGCGTCCGCCGCGTCGATCATGGCGTCCCACTCATTCCACAGTTCGTGCAGTTGTCTCTCCATTCGATCGAGCTTGCTCTCGAAACTGTGCTCCGCCTGTTGCAACTCTCGAACCAGCGCGTAATCTTCTTCTCCAAGTTTCCGGTTCGCCCGAAGCTCCTCCAGTTGCATATTCAACTCGAAGACCTCTTCCAGTAGTTCCGGCGGAACCTGCTGTTTCTTCTGCGTGCCTGACGTGCGTGCAGCCTCGGTCGCCCGAACCGATTGCTCTTCGGTCTTGAAACCTTCCAGCTTCAGCAGATACTGCGTGCGCGCAATCGGGTCGCGTAAAGTGCGGTAGGCATCGTTGAGTTGCGACGTCTGTTCCAAGCTCCAGGTCTGCTCTTCGTCAGTGGCTTGCGCGTACAGATCGGGATGGAGCCTGCGGCTGAGCGCGTACATCTCGCTCTCCAGCGCAGCTGTATCAATGTTGAGCCTGCGCGGCAGTCCGAAGAAAGCAAAGTAGTCTGCCGGTACGGGCGGCTGCACCTTTCCGCAAGCGTTGCAGAAATGTGCCGCCACCATGTCTCCACACGACCAGCAACCCGCATGGCTGCCGTTGCCGTTCAGTACTTGCAGCGCCGAGTCCGATTTGTCTTCGTGCTTCATCTCAAGCACCGCTTATCTTGTAGCGTCTGATCTCGTGTTGCGCCGGGTCTCTGACCGGGCGTCCTGTCCCTCATTTAGCCGTTGCGCCTGCGTGCCCCACATCCGCAAATTCTTCGTAGATGTGGGCGGTCACTTATGCGCGAATCCCGGCAGATCTATCGCGTCTTCGTGTTCGAAGCCGTTCGCGTGATCATGGGCCAGCCGCGTTTCCAGCCAGCCGGCCTGTCTCTCAGCCGCATTCAGGTCCTGATGCTGCAAGTCTTGCGTGATAGTGAAACGCGCACCGCACGAATCGCAGATCACGGTTCCCATTTCAACCGACCCGGCGGGTATACGGCCCTCCAGCCCCGCCTTGATCGCTACATCACTCATTACACTACGCCGTGAACGAACTGCCGCAACCGCACGACTTCGCCGCATTCGGGTTCTGGAACACGAATCCGGTCTTCATCAGGGTCTCTTCGTAGTCCAGTACCATGCCGGCCAGATAGATGAACGACTTCGGATCGACAAACAGTCGCACGTCTTCAAACGTGAAAATCCGGTCTCGCTCAGAGGGGCCGCTCTCGAATTGCACCACGTAGCTCAACCCGCTGCAGCCGCCACCCTGCACTCCCACCCGCAGTCCGCCTTGTCCAGGCATGCTTTCCGCGGCCAAGACGGCCCTGATTTTTGCCAGCGCCTTTTCCGTCACGGTGATGCCCTTGGTTGCCGGTGCGACGCCAATGTTAGTCGTATTACTCATCGCTTGAATCTCTTAAATATTGAACGCAGAGGGTGCCGCGTTCCTCCGCGCTCTCCGCGGTTACTTGTTTTCTTCCTGCTTCTTCTTCCAGTCGCTGATGGCGGCACGTATCGCATCCTCGGCCAACACCGAGCAGTGAATCTTCACCGGAGGCAGCGCGAGTTCGCGGACGATGTCGGTGTTCTTGATCGTCAGCGCCTCGTCGATGCTCTTGCCCTTCACCCATTCCGTCGCGAGAGACGACGACGCGATCGCCGAGCCGCAGCCGAACGTCTTGAACTTCGCGTCCTCAATGACGTTCGTTTCGGGATTCACCTTGATCTGCAGCTTCATCACATCGCCGCACTCAGGTGCGCCCACCAGGCCCGTGCCAACATCGGCGCTCGCCTTATCGAGTGACCCGACATTGCGCGGATTCGTGTAATGATCAAGAACCTTGTTGCTATAAGACATGGCAAACTCGCTTTGGGCCTTTGGCTTTTGGCTCCTGGCTCTTGGCCTAAAAACCGTGTAATCTCGCCGCCGGCCAATAGCCAAAAGCCAACAGCGGTTTTTCCTCTACGCCTTCCACGCCACCTTCTTCAGATCCACACCCTCTTTCGCCATCTCGTACAAGGGCGACAGCTCACGCAGGCGCTTCACCGTCTCCACCACGCGCGCCGCAACGTAATCGACTTCGGCCTCGGTGTTGAACCGTCCAAGGCCAAACCGTATCGAGCTGTGTGCAAGGTCGTCACCAGTGCCGAGGGCCTTGAGCACGTATGACGGCTCCAGCGTCGCCGATGTACAAGCCGATCCGCTCGACACGGCCACGTCGTTGATGCCCATCAGCAGAGACTCGCCTTCCACATAGGCGAAGCTCAGATTCAAGTTGCCGGGCAAACGGTGCTCCATCGAGCCGTTCACGTACACCTCGTCCAGCTCGCCCACGATCTTGTCTTTGAGCCGGTTCCGCAGACCGGCCAGATGGCAGGCTTCCTTCGCACCTTCCTGCATTGCGATCTCGCAAGCCTTGCCCAGGCCCACGATGTTCTGTACGGCCAGCGTTCCGCTGCGAAAACCTCGTTCGTGCCCGCCGCCATCCATCTGTGCTACCAGTTGCACGCGCGGATTTCGCCGACGCACGTAAAGAGCGCCGATCCCCTTCGGCCCATACATCTTGTGAGCTGAGATCGAAAGCAGGTCGATGCACTGCTTGTTCACGTCCACGGGCCACTTTCCAACCGCCTGTGTCGCATCGGAATGAAAGATGATGCCGCGTTCCCGGCAGAGCTTCCCGATCGCCTCCACCGGTTGCAGCACGCCAATCTCGTTGTTTGCCGCCATTATGGTCACGAGAATCGTCTGATCCGTCATGGCCTGCTTCAGTTCATCGAGATCGATCAGCCCGTCCTTCTGCACGCCCAGGTAGGTGACCTTGAAGCCGCGCTTCTCCAGGCGCTTGCACGTATCCAGCACCGCCTTGTGTTCCGTAACGCAGGTGATGATGTGGTCACCCTTCTCGCGGTACATCTCGGCCACGCCTTTGATCGCCAGGTTGTCGCTCTCCGTCGCGCCGGAGGTGAAGATAATTTCTTTCGGGTCGGCGCCGATCAGCTTCGCGATGCGATCGCGTGCCTGCTGCACAGCCTTCTCGGCTTCCCACCCGAACGAATGGTTCCGGCTTGCCGCATTACCGTACTTTTCGCTGAAGTAGGGCAGCATCTCTTCGACCACCCGTGGGTCCACCCGCGTGGTCGCGTGATTGTCCATGTAGATCGGAAGCGTCACGCCTTCAGGAACTGGGATGTTGTCGCTCATAACCTTTTCTCGAATGTTCCTAGTCCAGCGCCGGTTCGATGTTTACCAGCGCGACTGCCTGTTCTTCGGCAGCCTGGTCCGTCACCATGTCGTAAATAGTGATGTGGGTGAGAACGTCTTCTATGCCGCGGCTAACCCTGCGCAGCGGCTCGCGTACAGTACACTTTGTGCTCTGTTCGCAGTTCCCCCGGACTCCGACACAAGAGGTCACGAACAGCGGCCCCTCAATGGCCTCTATCACCTCGAACGCGGTGATTCTTCGCGCGTCCCGCGCCAGCGTGTATCCGCCGTTCGTTCCGTATTGCGATTGCAGTAGCCCAGCCCTTGCGAGCTTCTGCAGAATTTTGGCCAGCGCTTCCTGAGGCAATCCGTAGTTGTCGGCGATGTCTTTGGCGCTGCACGCACCCAGGCGTCCTCGCTCGCGTTCTGCGAGGTGCCGCATCGCGATCAACCCGTAATCCGCTTTTTTGGTGAGTTTCAGCAAGCGCGTGCCACTTCAGCGGGAACTCTGGAGCAACGGAACTATCGCGGCCCGTTTGCACCAACCATATCCGACTGAATTAGTCGTACATCATTGTAGTCACGGCAAAGTTGCGAACGCAAAGGAATTCTGGAACGAATAGCATATATAAGTACACTGTTAACAATGACTTACAAATGTCCGACTGATTTGGGCGGATATGAAAATCATTTTCAGCGGCATTCGTCATTCTTGCGGCCATCTGCCCGTTCGGACAAGCCGAAACGAGGAAATGCCAAGCTGGCAACATCTTCATCTCGCTGTAGTGTCCTTAACCAAACTTCAATTTCCAGGAGCAGGTCGGCAACGCGAATACCGCCATACTCCTCCGGGTACCGCTGCAGCCTTCTCACCGCCCCGCTGAGCAGCGACACAGTTCCCAGCGGGTTTCTGCGCTTAAGGTGATGGAAAGCAGCAGCAATCTGGATTAGCGCCTGCAAAAAGGTCTTGTCGGGTTCGGGCATTTCGAGCCACACGCATTCCCAGTGCTCGTGCGCCTCGAAGAACTCCTCGCTGCGGTAACAGCGTAGCCCTTCCGCCAACTCGCCTCTGCTCCAATCAAGACGCATGCGGATATGCTCTCACGTACCTGGATGTTCGATCGCCTAGCGAGAACTCAGCAGCTCACCTTAGCACTCTAATGACCCGCCCTTAGGTGTACATCCGATACGCTTCCGCAGCAGAACTGGATATCCTTTCTACGTGCCCCTTCGATCATCTGCAAGGTCCCGACGCTGCTTGCTCGCAGCCGTATGCGTTCTGACGCTCGCCGCCCTGTGCACGCCCGCCATGGCTGGCATGAACACCGGCCGAACCGAACCCTCCACTCTGAACGCGCGCGCTACCGAACCCACCTACCAGGTTGAGGTTGGCCTCAACGGCGACGTCTTTCCCGTCTTCGCCAACTACAACTCATTCGTGAAGCCGTCCGAGCGTCAGACCGGCACCGTCATCCTGACCGTCACCAACCCCACGGATACACTGGTGCGCAACCGTGTCGCGGTGCAGATTCCCGGCTGGAGCGACCAGGAGATTCAGTACGTAGACCTCGGGGCCGGGCAGGTGCGCAAACTTTACTTCGCGCCTACCTTCCACGACCGGCTATTCCGGAACCGGGAAATCACCGCAGCCACTGCCAGTGTTCATGTTTCCGACCTCGGAGGCCGGGAGGTCTACGCGACCACCATGCCCGTCCGTCTGCGTTCGGTCGATGACATGTATTGGGGCAAGGACTTTACATACGCCCGCTTCATCGCATCGTGGGTCACCCCACACGATGCCCAGATCGCCCGTATCCTGAGCCGCGCCAAGGAGTTCATGCCGGGCCGTCGCATGCCTGGTTACGCCGGCACCGACGATTCGACGGTCCAGGAACTAACTATCCGCGCCCAGGCCAAGGCCATCTACCTTGCCGTGCAACGGTCCGGGGTTTCCTACGTGAACAGCTCACTCACGCTCGGATCGCATGGGAACATCGAATTTGCCGAGCGCGTCCGCATGCCGGGCGAGTCCCTTCGCCACGCCTCTGCCAACTGCATAGATGGGGCCGTTCTCTACGCTTCCATTTTCGAGAATCTGGGCCTTGAACCCGTCATCGTTTTAGTGCCGGGCCATGCGTATGTAGCCGTACGTCTTGCTGAAGGATCCAGCCGGTTTCTTTATCTCGATGCCGCCCTGACTGGTCGCGCCACTTTCGACCGGTCCGTAGCTGCGGCTACCCGCGGGCTGGCAAAACATAACGCTTCGGACGTGATCCGTATATCCATTCAGGAAGCGCGCCAAGCCGGCATCTATCCCATGCCGCTGCCCGCAGAAGAGGGGCAGAGCGCTTCGGCGTCGTCGCCCCATACGCCAACGCCGGTGCTCGAATAGTTGTCTGAATCGGGACTTTTTTGCCCCTTTTGGCAGCGGGTCGACTGCGGAACGGCGACGATTTCGTGCACATTGACTTGACAAGCTTTTCAACGTGGATAAAATGTCGCCAATCTGGAGTCGTGCCGTGACTCCGGCGTCGCGATTTGTATGACCTCAAGCCAGTCGCAAGGCTCCGCCAGCCGGCAGCAGAAAAACACCATGAATTCGTGTAAGCACCCGCGCGTTCAAATCGTTGCTCGCGAGGAAGATTCGGAGTTCGTCGAGTGCAAGGAGTGCGGCGAGATCTTCGAATCCAGCGAGTTCAAAGACATGAGCATAGAAGAGCAGATCCCTTCCGAAGAGTGACCCGCACCTGCATGTGTACTCTCTGACCCTCCGACGCTGATCCGACTCGCGGCGCATCCTTCTCGTGCGCATGCCCACGTGTGTCCGGTAGCGTTCCCCTTGGGCGCGGGAACGTGCGTGTTACTTCGGGACACGTCCTTTTGCCAATACGGGCTGTACCACGGTAACCAAGGTAATGCCTCCGTGTGGGTTTCACTTCTTGGCACCTCCGATGTTTGCTAACGTGCCAATGGGGCGAAAGTGACTGGATCAGGACAGAACGCATCGCGCACGGTACTGGTGGTCGATGACTCCATGCTCATCCGGCACGCGGTCACGCGTCTGCTTGAGGAGCACGGTTTCCGGGTCGAATCCGCCACGAACGGCCTTGAAGCACTCGAAGTCGTTCGCCAGAGCCCGCCCGACCTGATCATCACCGACCTCAACATGCCCAAAATGACAGGTGCGGAGCTCATCAAGGTTCTGCAGGCTAACCCTGAGACCGCGGGCATACCCATCGTAGTGGTAGCAGGCCGGGCGCAAGGGGCCGACGAGGCGCCTCCGCAGGCCCATTTCGTTCTTTATAAGGACATAGATCTCGAGTCCCAGCTCAAACGCGCCATCTCCTCCTTGCTCAGAAGGTAGTAGCTCGCCAGTCTTCCTCGCGGTTGTTCAGCAAAAATCGGATAATCGTTTGCACTTTCTGCGTTCCACCCCCGGAGTCCGTCCGTATAGGGCTAGTGAGTACGGAACGCAACGGCGAAACCTGAATGGCGGAACCGCAGGCAATCGGCGAGTTCGAAGTGCTTCTCCGGCAGCACGAGGCGATGGTGTTCAGCATCGCTTACCACCTGCTACATGACCGTACGCTTGCCGAGGAAGTAGCGCAGGACGTTTTCCTGCAACTGCACGGCTGCCTGGGGAACCTGCAATCGGCCGAGCACGTTGTGTTCTGGCTGAGAAAGGTGACGGTGCATAGAGCGATCGATGCCGCCCGCAGCCGCCGCAGCCGGCCCGAACTCGCGTTGGACGACATACCGGAGCCCTCAGTGCCGCCAGATGCCCCGGACCCGCTGCTCAGCGCGCGATTGCGACACCTCGTGGCCTCTCTGCCGGAGAACGCCCGCGCCGTGGTGGTGTTGCGCTACCAGGAAGAGATGGGCCCGGATGAGATCGGCCGCGCGCTGGGTATGCCGCTAGCAACCGTCAAAAGCACTCTGCAGCGCGCGCTGGCGATGCTCCGCGACAAGGTTTCACGCAGCATGGGAGAGGTGAATATATGACGCCGTACGATCGGTTCGACGAAGAGCTTAGGAGCGCGCTGCGACGGGAGGATGCTCCGCCCAATTTCGCCGAACGAGTATTAGCGCGCACGGCGCAGCAGACGGCACCCCCCACACTGTGGGATCGGATTCTTCGGGCCACACAGCTTCCGGCCCTGCGGTTTGCAGCAGCCGCCCTGCTGTGCGTAGCGGTGGTCGGGGGCTCGCTCGAGTACCGGCATCGCGAACAGGAAAAGCGAGCCGGAGAGGCCGCCAAACAGCAGTTGATGCTGGCCCTTCGCATCACCGGCGCCAAGCTGCAGTACGTGCAGGCGAAGGTCAACCAGACCGGTTCTCAGCAGTTTGGGCCTGAGCAGGACAGAGGAGAGGAACGGCAATGAAAGCCTTCAAAGTATTTCTTGTTGCAGTGGCACTGCTGACCACTAGCGGCTTTGCGCAGGAACTGAAGTTTCCTGCCGGGCTGGATAAGCTTGCCGCGAAAGCCAGCGAAGTGGTCGACGTTAACATGGACCGCCAGATGCTCGACTTCGCATCGCGCTTCTTGTCAGACAAGGACGCCGACGACGCCGAGGCAAAGCAACTGATCAAGAAGCTCAAGGGCATCTACGTCAAGAGCTTTGAGTTCGACAAGGATGGAGAATATTCTCTGGCCGATGTTGAAGCTTTTCGCACTCAGCTGCGCGCCCCGGTATGGTCCAAGATGATCGAGGCCCGGAGCAAGCCAGATGGCGAAAACGTCGAGATCTACGTTCGCAACGAGAACGGAGTCATACAGGGGCTGGCGATCATCTCGGCCGAACCTCGCGAGCTCACCCTGGTGAACATCGAAGGCCCGATCGATCCGGAGCAGTTGAGCAGTCTTGGCGGACAATTCGGGATTCCGAAGATTGATACGGGAAAGAAGCAGGTCAAGAAGCCCGCGCCAGCAGGGGTGAAGAAATGAATCGGCTAACGCTAGGCATCGTGCTCGTCCTCTTGACGCCCTCGCTGGCACTGGCGGCCGACCATGACGTCCGGACCGTCACGCGCGCCATTGAGAATCAGTACGGCATCAAGCATAAAGGGCTGCCGTGGATTGCGCGACTAGCGATGAAGCCTGCCATGTGGGGCTCTGGCACGAAACTCGATCTCGCCATGTTCGAGAACGTGCCGGTGCTCGCCGGGCGTGACATGGAACTCGATTCGCTGATGAAGAACACCCTCGGCCCCGAGTGGACCCGTTTCATTCGCGCGGAATCTCGCAGGACCGGCGAACGCAGCATCATCTACGTTCACACTACCGGCGACAAGCTCGAGATGATGATCGTCTCGATCGAACCGGACGAAGCCGTCGTGCTAAAGCTCCGGACCAAGCCCGAAGAGATGCAGAAGTGGATCGCCGACCCGGACGAGATGGCGTTCCACGATAATCGCGAAAATGACGGCAATCAACAGGCTTGTGCCGGACAGCGCAGAAAGACCAAAGACGGCTTCGTCAGAACGGGAACGGAATAAAACATGCAGCGCGCCCATCGCCGCAATGTTCCTCGTCAGTCATTGCTGAGAGCTGACGGCTGAAGGCTGACGGCTGGTTTCTCCCCAGAGGAACGCATGCGATCAGCGTAAGGGCAGCGACGCCTCTGCCGACAACTCCGCATCCGCGAAGTCCCGTGTCACCCACTTCGG
>JAEZPW010000041.1 GCA_023441255.1 Acidobacteriota bacterium | reverse complement strand
CGACGACGGGCGTCACGCTGGTCTCGATCATGAAGGCCGTTGAAGCGGGCTGCGACATCGTGGACACGGCGATCAGTTCGATGAGCCTGGGGCCGGGCCACAACCCGACGGAGAGTTTCATCGAGATGCTCGAGGGAACGGGCTTTACGACCGGCCTCGACATGGAACGCATCCTGAAGGTGAAGAGCTACTTCGAGACGGTGCGTCCGCGCTACAGCGAGTTCCTGAGCAAGATCACCGGCGTGGACACGGAGATTTTCAAAAGCCAGATTCCGGGCGGCATGATCAGCAACATGGAAAGCCAGCTCAAGGGTCAGGGCGCCGGCGACAAGATCAAGGAAGTGCTAGACGAAGTACCGAACGTCCGCAAGGACAGCGGATATCCTCCACTGGTAACTCCATCAAGCCAGATCGTCGGCACGCAGGCTGTTTTCAACGTGCTGATGGGCAAATACAAAGTCCTGACCGGCGAATTCGCCGACCTGATGCTGGGCTACTACGGAAGCACGCTGGGCGAAAAGAATCCCGACGTGCTGAAGCGCGCAGCCGAGCATGCCAAGAAGGAAGCGATCACGTGCCGTCCAGCCGACCTGCTGAAGCCCGAATGGGAAAAGATGCGCTCGGAAGCGTTGGCTCTCAAGGGCTGCAACGGTAGCTCTGAGGATGTGCTGACCTACGCCATGTTCCCGCAGGTTGCTCCGAAGTTCTTCGGCACTCGTCATGAAGGCCCGAAGAACGTGGGCAAGAAGCCTGAGGAGACGAAGGCGAAGGCGGCAGCAGCGGCACCGGCAAAACCGGCGACCGAGATGCCGGGCGCGGTGAATTACGTGATCACGGTCGAGGGCAAGACGCACACGGTCACGGTGGCGCCGACGAAATAGCGTCACCAGCGATCCGAGAAGAGTTCAGACCAAAACAGGGCCCGCCGGTGAGGGCACCGGCGCCAGGAAACAAGGCCCGCCACCAGGGACGGTGGCGCTAGAAAACCACGCGCCAAATGGAGGGCGCGCGAAAATGGCAAGTCCACAGAACAAACTGGAGATCAACAAGCAGGCCGTCGATGACAGGATCAAGATGATCGAGACTGAGCGCGCGCGGATCGAGCTCGGAGGCGGCGAGGAGCGTGTCAAGAAACAGCATGAAGGCGGCAAGCTGACCGCGCGTGAACGCATTGAGCGGCTGATCGATCCAGGAAGCTTTCAGGAAGTCGGCTTGTTTGCGAAGCACCGCTGCACGAACTTCGATATGACGGGCAAAGACGTTCCGGCCGACGGCGTTGTAACCGGATGCGGCAAAGTTGATGGACGCCTTGTCCACGTCGCCAGCCAGGATTTCACCGTGGCCGGCGGTTCGGCTGGTGAGATCCACAACGACAAAGCAGTCGAGATGATGAAGATGTCCCTGAAGACGGGATCACCGTTCATCTTCATCAACGACTCGGGCGGCGCGCGCGTGCAGGAAGGTATCGACGCGCTCGCGGGCTACGCACGTGTGTTCTACAACAACACGATGCTATCGGGCACGGTGCCGCAGATCTCGATTATTTCGGGACCGTGTGCGGGCGGCGCGGTTTACAGCCCGGCTCTGACCGACTTCATTATCCAGACGAAAAAAGCGCACATGTTCATCACCGGCCCGGCCGTAATCAAGCAGGTCACGGGCGAAGTGGTGAGCAACGACGACCTTGGCGGCGCGATCACGCACATGACGAAATCCGGCAATGTGCACTTTGTCGCCGAGAACGACGAGGAAGCGCTCTATACTTGCCGGCGGCTGCTGAGCTTCTTGCCGTCCAACAATCTTGAAGATCCGCCGCGGCTCGACTACGACCCGAACCTCGCGCCCGACCCGGAGCTGAACTACATCGTTCCGGCCGAAACCAAGGTCCCGTATGACGTGCGCAACGTCATCCTGCGGCTGGTGGACAACGCCGACTTCCTCGAAGTGCAGTCGGGATTCGCGCCGAACATCGTGATCGGCTTCGCCCGCGTGCAGGGTCGCTCGGTCGGCATTATTGCCAACCAGCCGTGTGTCCTGGCGGGCGTGCTTGACATCAACGCCAGTGACAAGTCTGCGCGCTTCATCCGCTTCTGCAACGCCTTCAACATTCCTCTTGTGACGCTGGTTGACGTTCCCGGCTTCCTTCCGGGAACACAGCAGGAATTCGGCGGCATTATTCGTCACGGCGCGAAGATGCTGTTTGCCTACTCGGCTGCGACAGTCCCGAAGGTCACCATCGTTCTGCGCAAGGCCTATGGTGGTGCGTACATCGCGATGTGCTGCAAGGATCTGGGTGCGGACCGCGTGCTGGCATGGCCGACGGCGGAAGTGGCAGTGATGGGCGCTGAAGGTGCAGTCGAAGTCGTCTTTCGCAAGGAGATCGAGAAGTCGGAAAACAAGGCGGCAAAGCGACAGGAGATGATCGATCTGTACCGCGATACGTTCTGCTCGCCGTTCGTTGCCGCGGGACGCCGACTGGTGGATGACATCATCGAGCCTGCTGAAACGCGCATGGCACTGGCGAGCGCGCTCGATGCGCTGCAGACCAAACGCGAACTGCGTCCCCCGAAAAAGCACGGCTTGATGCCGCTCTAATCGAGAAAGTGAGGCCGAGATGCCAACGAAAAAGCCAACACTAAGCGATCGCGTGGCGCAACTGGAGCGGCAGCTGGCGGAAATGCGCGAACTACTCGCAGCGCAGGGAAACACGGTCAGTTCGCCCGAACCGCCGAAGGCCATGGCGGCGGCAGCGGCGGCAAGCACGGCGGCCATGCCGGTCGTGCCCGCCAAGCCAACGCCAGTTGCCGTAGCGAAACCCGCTCCGAAGCAGGATGAAGGTGTGAGCCCGGAAATCCTGGCGGTGATCACGGCTGCCGTAGCGCACTTCCTGGGGAAGAGCTTCCGCATACGCAGCGCGCGGTTGATTCACCCCGTCGGTACGAGTTCGTGGGCGCAGCAGGGACGAGTATTCATCCAGGCGTCGCACAATCTGGCGCTGCAGCGTTAGGACTGCGGGACGGGGCACAGCCCCGTCCCCACACACCATTCGCGCCGGAGAACCCGGCCTTACAAGAGATCGCTAGAAAGAGCGAAGCACTTCTAGGAGCTGAAAGTGAAGCTGAACATTACGGTTGACGGCAAGGCTTACGAAGTCGAAGTCGAAGTGCCGCAAGAAGAACAGTATGGACCGCGCGCGCTGGGTGGATACATACCACCGTATGCGCCAACTTCCGCAGTTACTCTGCCTTCCGCGCCGGTTCCGACTCCGATTCCGACCAAGCCTAACGGTCACGCCGCGGAAGGTCCGGTGGACGAGGACAAAGTCTGCCGCAGCCCGATCGCCGGAGTCGTGATCAAGGTGAACGCGCAGGAAGGGCAGGAGCTTCAGGTCGACGACCTGATGATGGTGCTGGAAGCCATGAAGATGGAAACCAACGTGACTGCCCCGGTCGCCGGCAAGGTGAAGAAGGTTAATGTAGATCCCGGCGACGCAGTGCAGGTTGGACAGGTTTTGGTGGAGTTCGAATAGATCCGATGTAGGACGCCTCCTGATCGGACAGGCTGTGCATGGCGCCCCCTAATTGCCATGCACAGCCGTATACAAGGCGTGCGAGAGAGAGATGGAACAGACTGCTACGAAAGCATTCGATAAAGAGTTGCTGCAGGTGCCGGGATTTCAGTTCGTCGACCATGTGGCGATTGCAGTGCGGCAGGGCGAACTGGACCAGCAGGTGAAGATGTACGAGATGCTGGGATTTCGCGAAGTACATCGTGAGGAAGTCTACGGCGGCGATCAGGTTCGCGAAGCGCTGCTGCAGATCGGTGAAGGACCGAATCTGATCCAGTTGCTTGAGCCACTCACGCCGGAATCGCCGGTTGCCAAAGGTTTGGAGAAACAGGGCGGGCGTAATTACATCGCGCACGTTGGATTTCGCGTGAAGAGTGCGCAGGCAGCGTTCGAATACATGCAGAAAGCGGGCTTCCGAATCATCGATAAGGCGCCGCGAAAAGGTTCGCGTGGAACGACAGTGTTCTTCGTGCACCCAAAATCGCGTGAAGACGTGCCTTTCGGGATCCTGCTGGAAGTGGTTGAAGACCCGCAGGCGCGGTAAGTGGTATTGCAGACCCACCCTGTTGCTGCGCGACAAGGGTGGGGCACCCACGGCGTTACGTGAGGAAGCGATGAGTGAGGCGAAGAAGCTGAGTCTATTGGAAACCTTTCCGCCGGTCTCGACCGAGCAGTGGGAAGAAGTAATAAAGAAGGATCTGAAGGGCGCGGACTACGGCAGGAAGCTGTTGTGGCACACGGAAGACGGCGTGACTGTTAAGCCGTACTATCGCGCCGAAGATCTGGATGGTTTGCAGCAAGAGCTGGACGCCGCAACCTTGTCGGGCATGCCTGATCCGGCAAAGAACGCGAACGACTGGGCCATCCGCGAAGAGATCGACGAGCCCGACGCGGCAAAAGCTAACGACATCGCGCGCAAGGCCCTGGAGGCAGGCGCGGAAGAGCTGTGTTTCGTTATCGAATGCGGCACGGAGGATCTGCCCGGCGCATGCGCGTGTGGCGCGAAAGAGATGAGCGTTCTGCTCAGCCGGATCCCGATTGAATCCGTCCCGGTTCACTTTCGCGCGGGTTCTCGAGCAATCGAGGTCTACGACGCTCTGGTGAAGGCGCTCGGCGCCCGGGCACAGCACCTGACGGGTTCACTCACCTTCGACCCTCTTGGTGATCTTGCGTTGACCGGTGCCAGCGTGATCAGCAAAGCGGCGATGTTCGACCAGGCAGCGGAACTGGTGAACAGGGCGCGCAAAATGACGCCATCGTTCAAAGTCCTCGCCGTACGCGCCTGGCAGTTCCACGAGGCGGGAAGTTCGTCCGTCCAGGAACTCGGTTATGCATTGGCGCAAGTGGCCGAGTATCTTTCAGAGCTGACGGAGCGTGGCGTCGGTGCGGACAAGGTGGCCAACGCTCTGTTCTTCGACTTCGCTGTTGGCTCGAATTACTTCTTCGAGATTGCAAAGCTGCGCGCTATTCGGACGCTGTGGGCAGAAATGGTTTCGGCTTTCGGCGTGGTTGGCGCCCGGCCGGCGATTCATGCGCGCGCCGCGAATTGGAACGCGACGGTATATGACCCTTATGTCAACATGCTTCGCGGCACCACAGAAGCGATGGCGGCTGCGGTGGGCGGCTCGGACTCCGTCACGGTGGGTGCGTTCGACCACTGCTATAAGTCGGGGAGCGAAATCAGCCGGCGGCTGGCCCGCAATACGCAGATAGTTCTGAAGAAGGAAGCGTACCTCGACCGCGTTGCCGATCCGGCCGCCGGTTCGTACTACATTGAAACGCTCACGTACTCGCTGGCGACCGAAGCCTGGAAACTGATGCAGCAGATAGAGGGCTGTGGCGGATTCGTGAAATGCCTGCAGGATGGCTGGATACAGGCGGGCATTGAGAAGTCGCGCGCAGCCAAGGACGCGGCAATCGCAGCAAGACGCCAGAACCTGCTGGGGACGAATCAGTTCCCGAATACAAAAGAGCGCGTATTGCCGCAGATTGAGCGGCTGCTGGCGACCGCACAGGCGCCAAGCCTGGAAGCAGCGATCAGAGTGGAGCCCATTCGGCCTTATCGCGGCTCAGAGGTGTTTGAGAACGTTCGTCTCCGGATGGAAAGACACGCAGTGGCAGGCAACAGGACCTCTCGCGTGCTCATGCTCGAAATGGGCGACCTCAAGATGCGAAAAGCGCGCTCGGCGTTCTGTGCGAACTTCTTCGGCTGTGGCGGTTTCGACATCGTTGAGGCGAACGCACCAAATATTGAGGATGCTCTGCACGCGTGCGAGCAGGCCGATGCCGACATTGTCGTACTGTGCAGCTCGGATGCGGAATACCCGGAACTTGCCGGTCCGCTCGTCCGTAAGCTGCGCGACCGCGGCAAGGCTTGGCCAGTCATCGTCGCAGGATACCCAAAAGACATGATCGAGAAACTGCAACAGGACGGAGTGGCCGACTTCGTCCACGTGAAGAGCAACGCCGTCGAAGTTTTCAAGACCTGGCAGGACAAGACGGGAGTGAGGGACTGACATGCGGCCGGATTTCAAGAACATCGAATTCAAGTCTATGGCGAATAGTGGCACTCAGAATCCCAGCCTGTCGCCGCGCGACAAGGGTGGAGCAGCCACGACTGGGGCACCCGAAAGCGAGTGGTTGACCGCCGAGCACATTCCTGTGCGGCGCTCCTACACGCGCGAAGTGCTCGAGGGGATGGAACACCTGCAGTACGCGGCGGGCATTGCGCCGTATCTGCGCGGGCCGTATTCAACGATGTACGCCATACAGCCGTGGACGATTCGCCAGTATGCGGGTTATTCAACGGCGGAAGAGTCGAACGCGTTTTATCGTCGCAACCTTGCGGCGGGGCAGAAGGGCCTTTCGGTCGCATTCGATCTGGCCACGCATCGTGGATACGACTCTGATCACGAACGCGTCGTAGGTGACGTCGGCAAGGCGGGCGTGGCCATCGACTCGATCCTGGATATGAAAGTCCTGTTCGACCAGATTCCGCTGGACCAGATGTCGGTGTCGATGACCATGAACGGGGCTGTGTTGCCGATCATGGCGTTTTACATCGTGGCAGCGGAAGAGCAGGGAGTCGGGCCGGACAAGCTGAGCGGCACCATTCAGAACGATATTCTGAAAGAGTTCATGGTGCGCAACACGTACATCTTTCCGCCGGCGGCCTCCATGCGCATCATCGGCGACATCTTCGCGTACTGCTCGAAGAATATGCCGAAATTCAACTGCATCAGCGTGAGCGGATATCACATGCAGGAAGCCGGCGCCACGGCTGATATCGAGATGGCCTACACGCTGGCAGATGGGGTCGAGTACCTGCGCTGCGGACAGAATGCCGGGTTGAGCGTAGATGAGTTTGCGCCGCGCATCTCGTTCTTCTGGGACATCGGCATGAACCACTTCATGGAGATCGCCAAGATGCGCGCCGCACGCGTGCTCTGGGCGAAGCTCGTGAAGCAGTTCAATCCGAAGAACCCGAAGTCTATGGCGCTGCGTACGCACTCGCAAACCTCCGGCTGGAGCCTCACGGCGCAAGATCCGTTCAACAACGTCGTGCGCACGTGCGTGGAAGCGATGGCTGCTGCGATGGGGCACACGCAGTCGCTGCACACGAACGCGCTGGACGAAGCTATCGCGCTGCCGACCGACTTCTCGGCGCGAATTGCCCGGAACACGCAGATCTACATCCAGCAGGAAACGGAGATATGCCGGGTCGTCGATCCCTGGGCCGGGTCGTATTATGTCGAGTACCTGACCCACAACCTCATGCACCGCGCATGGGATCTGATCCAGGAAGTGGAGCAGATGGGCGGCATGGTGAAGGCGATCGAGAGCGGCCTGCCCAAGATGCGCATCGAGGAAGCGGCCGCCCGCAAGCAGGCCCGCATCGATGCCGGGCTGGACACGATCGTGGGCGTGAATGCCTACAAGCTGGAGAAAGAGCCGCCGCTCGAAGTGCTCGAGGTGGATAACGCAGCGGTTCGCGAAGCACAGTTGAGGCGCCTTGAACAACTCAAGCGCGAACGTGACAATAGCAAGGTACAAGAGTCGCTCACGGCCATTACCAGGTGCGCCGAGAGGGGCGATGGCAACCTGCTCGCTCTGGCCGTGACAGCGGCACGTGATCGCGCTACGCTGGGCGAGATCACGCAGGCGATGGAGAAGGTCTACGGGAGGTATCACGCAGTGATCCGGTCGATCTCAGGCGTCTATTCCGCGGAGAGCAAGGCCGATCCGGAGTTCCAGAAGGCGCGGCAGATGGCGGACGAGTTCGCGAAAGTTGAAGGCCGGCGCCCGCGCATTCTGGTAGCCAAGATGGGACAGGACGGGCACGATCGCGGGGCGAAGGTAGTTTCGACCGCCTATGCGGACCTTGGTTTCGACGTCGATATCGGACCGCTGTTCCAGACTCCGAAGGAAGTTGCGCGCCATGCGGTCGAGAACGATGTCCATGTGCTTGGGGTTTCGACACTGGCGGGCGGGCATAAGACGCTGGTCCCGCAGGTGATCGAGGAACTGAAGAAACTCGGACGCGAAGATATCGTGGTCGTGGTCGGCGGCGTTATTCCACCACAGGACTACGATTTCTTGTACGAGTCCGGTGCGGTCGGCGTCTTTGGGCCGGGAACGGTGATTCCAGAAGCAGCGCAGGAGATCTTGAAGGTGCTGATGGAATCCGCTGAGCCGGCGGGGGCGAAGGCGCACGGAGCGAGTAAGTAAAAGGCGCAACGGGCGCAGCCCCGTCCTCACAACCGCACGTGATCTGTCATCCTGAGCCAAAGGCGAAGGACCTGTGCATTCTGCTCGAGTGGGCAAACTTGCCGATGGGAGAGAAATGCATAGATGCTTCGCTCCGCTCAGGATGAATCTGTTTTTGATGAGAGTCTAGGTCGACCACACCAGCAACACAGATGACGCGGCACAAAGATGAACTCGGTGCTCAGGATGGAACGCTGGCCGTAAGAGCTGGTGTGGAGCAACCGTCTGCAGTATCTGAACGCCAGATCGAGCGGATCCGCCATGCCCGTCGGCGCCGGCTCAAGGCAGATGAGTATGTCCGAGGCATCTTGAACGGCGATCGTACCGTGCTGGCGCAGGCGATCACAGTTATCGAGAGTACTCGGCCGGATGACTCTGAACTCGCGCAGACCATCATCGAAGACTGCCTTCCGCACACGGGAGGCTCGGTCAGGGTCGGAATCACCGGCGTGCCAGGCGTCGGCAAGAGCACGTTCATTGAAGCGCTTGGACTGCACTTGACACAAGCCCGTCACCAGAAAGTTGCCGTGCTGGCGATCGATCCCTCAAGCCAGAAATCGAAGGGCAGCATTCTCGGCGACAAGACACGGATGGAGAAACTTTCTCGCGATGAAGCTGCGTTCATCCGGCCGTCGCCTTCAGGCGGTTCGCTGGGCGGCATTACACGTCGCACACGCGAGACGATGCTGTTGTGCGAAGCCGCCGGTTTCAAAAACGTGCTCATCGAAACGGTCGGTGTCGGTCAGTCCGAAACGGCCGTTGCCGGCATGGTCGACTTCTTTCTTCTGTTAATGCTCGCAGGCGCCGGCGACGAACTACAGGGGATCAAGCGCGGCATCATGGAGATGAGCGATCTTATCGCCATTAACAAGGCCGACGGCACAAACAAGCAAAAAGCCGAGATGGCAAAACACGAGTACGACAGCGCCCTCCATCTGTTCCGCCGCGCTGAGAACGGCTGGCAGCCTCGCGTACTGACGTGTTCCGGCCTGACGGGCGATGGCGTCGCCGCGATATGGGATACCGTTCTCGAACACCGGCGGCAAGTGCAAGAAACAGGTGCGTTCGACGAACTGCGGCAGGAGCAGGCGCGGCAGTGGATGCACGATACGATCGAGCAGGAACTGCAAGCGCGTTTTCTCAGCGACCCTGCCGTAAAAAGCAGCTTTACCAAGTACGAGCGAGCGGTAGCGGAAGGCCGGATAAGCTCGTTCCGGGCTGCGAAATTGCTGCTGGATCTGCACAACGACCGATCAAAATAGCCGAGCACTGCTGAGCTGACCGATTTCCTCGCGACACATCGCTACCGTGAATGAATCACCCGGAATTTCGCAACCGGATTGCCGGTTCCGCGCTCTATTGTGTCAAGTGCGCAAGGAGTGGGCATGAAAGGCAAAGTAGTCCTTGTTACCGGAGCTAGTGGCGGCCTGGGGCGGGCAGTAACGACAGCGTTCCTGTCCGCTGGCGCCAGCGTTGCCGGTATCGCGCGGTCCATCAGCGCAGCGGATTTCGATCACCCCGACTTCGTTCCGATTGCGACGAACATCGCAAATGCCGAGTCCGCAATGAAGATCGTCAACGCGGTGCTGGAGCGTTTTCACCGCATCGACGTTCTGGCCCATTTGGTCGGTGGATTCTCGGGCGGGCGTACAGTCGACAAGACTGATGATGCCGTATGGGAGAGCATGATGTTCCTGAACGTCACGGCCGCCTTCCACATGTTCCGCGCCGTGCTGCCTCACATGCAATCTGCGGGTTACGGGCGGGTGATCGCAATAGGCAGCCGGGCGGCCGAGGAGCCTGGGGCCGGAGTTGGCGCTTACAGCGCATCTAAAGCCGCGTTGGTATCGCTGGTGCGCACTGTGGCCTTGGAGAACAAGGACGCCGGCATCACGGCGAACGTGATCCTGCCTGCAACGATCGACACAGCTGCCAACCGGGCAGCTATGCCGAAGGCTGATCCTTCGAATTGGATCAAGCCTGAAAGCATCGCGTCACTCGCGATCTGGCTCGCGTCGGAGGATGGGGCACAGGTCACCGGTGCGGCAATTCCGATTTACGGAAAGCAGCTTTGAGGTAAGCCTTCAGGGCGACGGTTTATGGAGCGCTCTCGTGCATCGGTTGTGTCCCTTTTCCGGCCCGATGGTATGCGGCGAGTATGTCTGCCAGGGAAATGACTCCTTCCAACTGGGACGGATCTGCGCGGTGTACGACCGGGAGCAGCGCATTGTCGCCGATTTCTCGGAGTGCGTAGTCGAGAGCATGGTCGGGATGCAGCCGAGGCAAACGGGTCTTGGCTACAAGAGCGCCTAGAGTCGTCGTTGCGTTGTCGCCAATCGCCCATTCGCGAAGCTGGTCGCGGGTGACATCATGCCAATATCCGAAATCATCGGACACGAGAAGGTGCGGATCATTTGAGGCTTCCGCCTTCTGAATTGCGTCCGAAACGGTGTCGGAGGAGCGCAGGGTTGGGCCGAGCCATGGGCGCATGGCATCTTCCACGCGCATGATGCGCCGCTCGCGCTGCTCTTCCATCGAGGGCAGGTAAAGGCCGTCCTGGTGTGTGAGGGCGTCAAAAATAGGCTCGGGTTGCAGCGACTGTGAAATCACGTAGGAGATTGTGTTGGAGACGATCACCGG
>JAEZPW010000435.1 GCA_023441255.1 Acidobacteriota bacterium | reverse complement strand
CAACCCGCCGGTGATCAAGGCAGGGGTGATGATGGCAAACATCAACTGGAAAATCATGAAGGTCAAATGCGGAATGGCGGAAGCATAATCAGGATTGGGCGCGGTTCCCACTCCGTGCAAGAACGCGTAAGATAGACCGCCAATATAGGGCGTTCCCGGCGCGAAGCACAGGCTATATCCGACTGTCCCCCAGAGCACCGTCACAAGCGCCATCATAGCGAAACTCTGCATCATCGTTCCCAGGACGTTCTTCGTGCGCACCAATCCGCCATAGAAAAGAGCGAGACCTGGTCCTGTCATCATCAGGACCAACGCAGAACTCACCAGCAGCCAGCCGTTGTCCGCAGCGGTACGCGCAGCCCCGACCTGCCGTTCCAGCGATGCAAGCTGACTGGGCTCCGCTGCGGCATTCGCGAGCGCAGGGATGCAAAAGCCAAGAAAAACAAGAACAAACAGTGCTACCCGCCGCATAAGTTCTCCGTTTACGCGGACGCTGCTACTTCGAGTCGCTTCGGTCTGCGTCCGAGTTGGTTCATTAGAGGCGGGAATAGCCCTGAATGGAAATTGATTGTTTTTATGGGCGCCATGCGATTTCTTTATCGGCAGCAGTCCAAAAGCTGCAGCTTGCATCTTGTTCCGGGAAACTGGGAAACTAAGTAGGAATGGACCAGCGCCTTATCCTCGTAACGCTGCTAGTGAAGCTCGGAGTCGCGGCCGCGATTGCCAGCGCACTCGTCCGCGCAAAGAGTTTCAAGAACATGCTGTTCACGGAGGAGCGGACGGTCGCCGAAAAGATCCAGCTTGTGCTCTTTGCAGGGTTCCCTTTTGCACTGGGCGTGATGGTCCGCGGAAGTGTGCACAACTTCCTCGCTGCGGACCTCTCCTTCGAGGCGGCATTACTCCTGGGGGTGATCGGCGGACGCTTCGCCGGAGTGCTTGGCGGCATCCTGATCTCCCTTCCTGGCGCTGTTCACGGCGAGTTCCTGAACATGCCGTTCAATGTTTTCGCCGGATTCATAGCCGGATTCCTGCGCACGCTGGCACCCGACTTCGAAGCCGTCTGGACTTTTTCCCCATTTGTTGACCTGAGCATTTATCGCTGGGTGCGGCGTAGCATCAAGCATCCGCGCTTCAACTGGCAGACGTCGTTCTTCTTCGTCATTCTGCTGCTGACGTTTCTGCGCATGGAACTCGGGAGGATCCTCCCGGTGTGGCGTTTCTTCTCGCTCGACAGCCCTTCCTGGGCGATCAAGTTGGCGATATACGCGAGCACCGTGATGGTGGTCGGCATACCGCTCAAAATATTCAACAGCACGCGGATGGAAATCAAACTCGAAGAGCAGGAGCGGATGCTCTTGCAGGCCCGCATGGAGGCATTGCAGAGCCAGATCAATCCGCATTTTCTCTTCAACACCCTCAACTCGGTGTCGTCCCTGGTACGCTTCGACCCGGATACGGCCCGCGAGTTGATAGTGAAGCTCGCCAACATTCTCAGGCGGCTGCTTCGCAAGACCGATGCGTTCGTCCCTCTGCAGGACGAACTGGATTTCATAGACGACTACCTCGACATCGAGGTCGTTCGTTTCGGCAAGGAAAAGCTTCGAGTCATCAAGGAACTCGACCCTGATTCCCTCGACGTACTGGTTCCAAGCATGCTCTTGCAGCCCCTTGTCGAGAACTCGATCAAGCACGGACTTGCACCGAAGATCGATGGCGGCAGTATTCATATTCGCAGCCACGTGCAAGACAGCCAGCTGATAGTTGAAGTGGAGGATGACGGCGTGGGAATGGGCGCTGCAAACTTCCTGGCCCATCCAACCGGCTTTGGCGGAACCGGAATTGGAATGGCAAATGTGGTGGAGCGCCTGAAGGTACTCTATGGTACGAGCGCAGGCATGACCATTGACAGCCGTACCGGCGAAGGCACTCTGATACGCGTTCGCGTGCCGATTCTCGGCATTGATGCGGCGGCTGCGGTCTCACCTGCATCCAGCGTGGGTAGCTTTGAACGATCCCAGCGCTAGGCAGCACGTGATCGCAGAGTTATCGGACCACCAGGCTCAGGGATGTTGAACCGTTCACGGCACCGCTCGTTGCGGTGATCGTAACAGCATAGTTCCCAGCCGGAGTACCGCTGTTGCCGCCTCCGCCGCCATTGTCGCCACCGCCACTGGAATTGTTCGATGATCCGCCGACGCCGCCGCACGACACGATAAAGCCCAAAACCAGCATTGCGCAGAAAAGAGCTGCCGTCGCCCGCGAACGGCGAGTCGCAAGCAGAATGGCGCCAGCAGACAGGAATGACAAGGTCACCTCCGTACGCAACGCGGCTGAGCTACGCGCGGTGGTAGAGATCGTCAGCGTGGACGAACTGCCCGACGAAACGGCTGCGGGCGAGAACTTGCACGCTGCCCCCGATGGAAGCCCTTGACCGCACGCTAGTGCGACCGGCGCACTCAACCCCTGTCCAGTCACTGCAACCTGAAAAGTGGCTGTCTGGCCAGCGGTTACGGTGCCGGCGCTCGGAGTAACTCCCAGGCTTATCGCCGGTGGTGGTGGCGCAGGCGACAATATCTGCACGATCGATGTCCCGAAGTTCCCCTTGGTGGCGAATTCAGCTATGCCCCAGCTGCAAGTGCCGTCCGGATCAGGCGCTATGCCGCTGATGTCCCCCCATCGGCTACTCGGAAACACCGAGTCGCCGGCCTTGTAGATGCCGGCGACTGACATCGTGTTCGGTGGATCTGTTGGATCTCGGTGTGCGAAACCCGCAGATGCAAATTGCGTCGTGCTCGAGGTCGTGTAGACAAGGTCCACCTGCCCATCGGCGCGTGCCGTGAGAGCAGGCATGTAGGCGTCACCAACTCCGACGACCATTCCCAGTTGGCGCACTGAAGGAGTTGCCGGATCAAGCTCGTACCATCGAACGACCGCGGCGGCAGCGGGAGTTCCCGGTCCGTTTCCCACCGACTGTGCAACCCAAAGCGAGCCATTGCGCCAAACGACCGTAAAGATGGCGTCACCACCGGGACCCAACCCGACAGACGAACCCGGTTGAGGCGCAAGAGGAGGCGGCGGGTACGGAGTCGTTTGCAATGTTGTTGAATTCAGCGTCGGTGTGCCTGAGGTCGTGATCGAAAAGACGTACAGCACGCCGGGACGGCCGTTGCTAACCAGGTATTCCTGCGCGGATGATCCATATGTCATCGCAGGAATAATGGGGCCATTCACATTCGAACCGGAAGGAGCCTTCACGTTCGCAAAGTCGGTGATTCTCAGGTTCGGGCTGCCGGACAGCAGCTCAGGAATGCCAATGACGGTGATATCCCAAGCCGCAGGCCCGGGAGAAAACGGGATGCGATCTGCGGTGATGTAAAACGCGCTCTCGCTCACCGCGATAGTTGGAAAATCGGACCAGAATACGTTCGAGCTGTTGACGGCGTACTTGTTCCATGTGCCCGTGGGGTCGGATGTTGCAGAGACTGCAAACACGATCTGCGAAGCCGGCGCGTTGTAGTCGGTCTGCGCAGCGGCGACCATGAATCGGCCATGCGTTTGGTCGTAGAGGACGCGCAGGTCGAAACAGCACCCTGGGCCTGCGACAGAACCGAAGAACTGAGTGGATTCAGTCTGGGAAATCAGATTTCCTTTTTTGTCGTAGATCGCAATCACGGCGTTCACGGTTGCGATCAGGTGATTAGGACCGGCCGCGATGTCGGAGTCGGGTGGATTCTCATCCACCGGGCCGGGAAATACGAGCCCGACCAGACTCGTCGCTGTTGTCGAAGCCGATCCCGTCGCGGTCGTTCCAGTCTTCTGAATTTGCCCGCTGCTCAGATGTTGTGGAGGAGCTACCGTGACCTCGCGCCTGCCGCCGACTGTTGCCCGCCCTGCCGTCGCGCTCCACGATTCCGAACGAAACGGAACCCTGACCGTTTCGGTTCGACCAACGCGTTGTGCGGACATGGATGAGAATGACAATAGGAGAACGAGAGTAAGAAGGATGGAAGCACGGGATGGGGTCACGATCATGCCTCGCGTAAGTACTCGAGTTCGATGTGACGACACGCCTTTGATGTTGCCGCCCAGCAAACGCGTGGTGCAATGAAAGAAAGCGGGCAGCTCGCGCCGCCCGCATCTCTTCGTGAAACTACACGCTAGTCATTTCGCAGTCCACGTACCGCCTTCGCAAACGTAGAAGGTCGAGCCTGCGACGCCATCCGTCCGCCTGTAGGTACTGCCGCTCGCGTAAGTAGTTCCGCAGCCAGTCGGCGCTCCGGGACCGGAGATGTCACAGACCGTTGCGGACGCGTTGTAACACACCTGTGTTCCCGCCGATCCCACCTTGAACTGGTGAGCGCCGGTGTTGTTGTTGGTGAAGTCGAGGTTGCCGTAAGTGAAACTGAGGAGACGGTTCGTACTCCCTGTGATATTCGTGTCGTACCCGGTCTTCGTGAGCAGGTCGATGCGCTTTGCTGAGCCGTCACGCGCCACAACTTCGAAGATCGACGCGCTACCGGCTTTCAATTCGAGTGACGACGAATCGAGCCCGCTCCCATTCTGGACGATCAATTTGGCAAGATTACCCGAATCGGTCAGACAAAGTGCGTTGCCGCTGCCACATGAGGTGTAGCCGGTGTTCAGGAAAAGAGCGGCGGAACCGGCTTCAACCCAGACGACCCCGCTGTCCGTCACGGTCGCCTTCGCCGATGTCGGCCACGTTGGGGCCGCAGCACCAGACGTCCCGGCACCTGCCGCCACGTACACGTGGCCGTTATCCGTGGCGGGCACTACGTACTGCCCGATCGCGTACGCCGTGTTCGACTGCCACTTCGGTGCAGCCTTACCCGAACGCACATTCAGCCACGCGGTGAAGTTCCCCGATGTGATGGCGTTGCCGTTGAAGATTGTCTGGCCCTTCGCCCAGTTACCTACAGTCGGCGCCGCGTTCATGGTCAGGTCAGTTCTTCCCAAATACGGCAGCAACTGTGTCGGAACAGTCGAAGAGCTTACGCCGGTGTAGTACTGGTTTGCGCCGACATGCCACTGAAAGATTGGCGGCGTCAGGATCTGGAACGTGCTCGGGTCGACGAAATACGAGTCGAGGTCCAGGTTCCCACCGTTGCGGACCAGTGGATCTCCGGTCAAGCATCCGATGCCCTGAGCCACGAATTCGGCCGGCACAGAATCCCGCAGGTTAAGGATGCTGGCGTCCGGCGTCCCTGCCCCGACGCACACATTCGAGTCGCGAACGATGACGCGCTGCCCGTTGTAGGTCAAGCCGCTGACCAGCGTGCCTGTTCCCGGAGTGAATGAGTAGTCGGCGAAGCTAAATACCAGAGGCCAGCCGCCGCCGCCTTCGCCGCCAAAACGCGAGTTACCGTCGATCACGATCCCCGCGCGATTGTCGATCCAGCGCGAGCCCGGCAGTTGCTTGCCCGGCGAAGCGAAAAAGTTCGAGATGTGCATCCCACCGCCGAGGTTCATGAACTGGGCGGCCGAATCGTTGTTGAAGTCGTTATAGGAAACGCTGATGCTCTCGGCTGTGAACTGGTCGGCGCTGCTCAGGACCATGCGCTTGCAGCCCTGCACCAGGCTGTTGCTCCATTTAATGAAGGTGCTCAAGTGGTTGTCGTTGACCCCGGTCGGCGACTCCTGGAAGGTCAGCGCGTAATCCCAGCAGTTTTCCTGATCGAGGTTTCTCAGCGTCACAAGCCCGCCACTGTTCGGATTCGTGTACTTTATCTGGGTCCAGCCGCCGAAGATCCCGAGGTTCTCGATAGTCAGCATGTATCCATTGTTGAAATCGAGCACGTTCTTGGTCGGGATCGTCTGCTCGATTACGGCCTGCCCGTCGCTGTAGATGTTCGTGGTCTGCGGCGTCAGCGGCGCTGAGATTCGATACTTGCCGAACGGGAGATACAATGCCGCCGCGTACTGCGCCGCAGCCGCGCCATTGTAGACCTGTTCGGTGGTCATGCGTGTGTGCGCAAACGTGGATGCTGCCTGCAGTGCCGCCGTGTCGTCGTGCTCAACCTTCGCGCCCGAAAGACTGGTTACAGCCGCATTCGCCAGAGTGACGGCCGTGGTCCCGGCACCTGCTGTCACCGTGCTTATCAACGAATCGGCCAGCGGTGACGTCGGCGCGTTATAGGCGACCGTGCGCACCGGGGACGATCCCCATGCGCCCTGTCCGACGTCGTAACTTGTGAACGCCTGCTCGGTATAGACCGTGCCGTTATCGGTCGTCGTGCATGCTGAGGCCGTACACCAGTTCGGCTCGCTTGTCCCCGATTGCGTTGAAATCGCGAACCCGTGCACATGCGTCTTCGTGAACGTCGCCGTGAACGTCGCCGGACTCACGGACGTTACCGTCACGATCTCGCGGCTGGCTCTATTGGGAGAGTCCACCGTCAGCTGCATTCCCGCGGTGATTCCCGCCAGCGACTTCGGCGTGATGACGTGTGTTCCCGCCGAGGTGTTTTGTGCGGCGCCGTCTTCCAGCATCGAGACGGTGTTCACCGCGCTCGTCACCTTGTAGAAGTGTCCGTTGAACGTGTTCGGCTGAACGTAGTCGTTCACGTGATAGGGCCGCGAACTCACCCAGGTCTGGGCCCAGCCGGGAACGCCGATGATGTTCATCAGCAGTCCGTTTTTGTAAACGGCATACGCGCGTGCCCCGGGAACTGCGTTCCAGCTCACCAGAACGTTGTTGGCGAAGTTCATCGACGCATTCGCGTTGATCACGGTCGTAGGCGACGAGGCGGCAGTCTCGCCGCCGTTATCGGTCAGCGCTGCGATCTGGTAGGTATGCGTCGCAGTACCGGGCGTGCCCAGCACCGTGGCGCTCGGCGCCGCAGGCACCGCCAACGTGACCGGGTTGCCGCAGTGGTAGAGATGGATGCCGTCGCCGTTGCGGAAATCGATCGCGTGCGTCAGTGTCACGTTCTTCGACCCGGCTGTGCAGGACGCGGTCGTGTACTGGCCGCTGCCCGAGGCGCCGAACGCGCGAACGTCGATCTTCGGCCCTTTTGTCACGATGTCGTTGACCGCGATTCCGCCCTTGCGGAAGTCGAGCACGGCCGCCTTGGTGGTGGAATAGGTGTCCGCGCCGGGATAGTCCGGCGGAACGATCACCGCGCCGTTCTGCGCGGCATCGTCAACCGCCGCCTGCACCGACGCGAACTTGCTCGCGAAGCGCAGTCCGGCCATGGTGACCGGAGTGTCCCCCGAGCGGTCGAGTTTGGCCGACAGCTGCGAATTGTTCAGGACGACTGTTGCAGGCGGCGCCACCTTCGAACGTATCGCCGAGATAGGCACCGAAGTCGTGTTCGGCACCGACCACCACTCGACATCGGTCGTGCCGTCGGTCGACTTCACCACCACCTTGTAGGCGATCACCGGGCTGCCGCCTTCGGTCGGCACCAGCTGAAGGTTCACGCTTCCATTCGCGGCGATCGGAACCGTCATGGTGCCCGCCGCCACCGCTGATTTGTCCGCCGTCGTAAAAGCCGGCCAACTGATGATCAGCGTTCCCCGTGCCGTGCTGCCGTCCGCGCGGTAGATGGTGTCGTTGATGGTGGCCTTCGCCGGAAGCGCCCATGCCGCAGGACGCAACGCGATCATCAATACCAGCGATATCAGAAAAAACGAAAGCCGCCCCGCGGGGCGGCCGAACTGAACCAGAGTTCTGTTCATCCTTATCCTTTGTCGAGAAGTCCATGTGCCATACAAAAGCACCGCGCCATCACGCCGGCGCCGTTTCATACTCTTCTTCTGTTTTCTCGATTTTCAGAGCTGCTATTTATAGCATAGCAACTGGCAATACCCTTTCCCGACACCACCACGACAATTATTTCTTCCCTGTTTCGAATTCGTTAGCGAGATTTGCACAGATGTGGGCACTTGACATAAACGGGCACAGCTTTCTGTGAATCCGTTTTCTTTGCCTGCATACCACAGATTTGTTACAGTCGTTTTCCGTGAGACTTTCGGCCCTGATCCCCCAGTCTGTTACCCGCTACCTGCTCAGACGCAACCTTTACCCGGAATGGCGATACCAGCAGGCCATGCGCGTCGAGTTCGCCGCATGGGAGAAAAATGGGCGCAAGCCGCCTTCCCCCAGCCTGTTCAAACAAGGCGTCGTGCTGCACTACGGGAAGGAATACCGGCTGCGCACACTGGTGGAAACTGGAACGTACCTGGGAGCAACGGTAAACGCCTGCAAAGATGCTTTTGACCGTATCTATTCGATCGAACTGAACGACGACTTTTTCGTCCGCGCCCGCCGCAAGTTTGCCTCTTGCCCCCATATCACGGTTCTTCAGGGCGACAGCGCTGAGGTCCTGCCGAGCATCTTGAGCCAGTTGCAACAACCGGCGCTCTTTTGGCTCGACGCGCACTACTCCGGAGGACAAACCGCCAAGGCCGAGATCGAAACGCCGATAATGAGGGAACTCGCGCTCATCTTCGCTCATCACGTCAAGGGACACGTCATCCTCATCGACGATGCCCGATGCTTTGATGGGACTCACGACTACCCCACGCGGGCAGCAGTATCCGCTTTGGCCCAGGCCAACCAATATCGCTATGCCGAGCAGGACGACATCATCCGCCTGGTCCCGTGAGCCTAGCGCAATAACTCCGCAGCTGCGCTGCGCCCTATGTTCGGCACACTACTCCGGGCTGGGACTCGTGGCCTGCAAGATCATCGACATCCAGAGTGCTGGATATCGCCCCACACCGCGATATTGCGACAAATGGAAGCCGGCTTCAATCATCAGCTTCGTTAGTGTTCGCTGTGAGAAGAACTTGATATGCCCGTGGTCTGAGTGAACGCTGAAGTGGGCGTCCCAACCGTTCATCAATGAAATCGCCAGATTCTTTAAATAGCCGTGATACGGAGTGCTCAGTACGAGTGTCCCACCGGGCTTCAACGTCCGTCTGATCTGCCTAAGCAGCCGTAGTGGTTCCGTAACATGTTCTATAACTTCCAAGCACAACACGGCGTCGAAGTTGGAGCCGACAGTTTCCACGAAATGCGGATCGAAAGCAGAGATCTCATGAAAGGTAACGTTCGAGTTCCGCCGCGCAATGGACAGCCCGGATTGTGACGTGTCACACCCCGTAACTCGATATCCTGAATCCTGTAGTAGCTTGGATACCTTGCCCTGACCGCAACCAAGATCAAGAATCGTCGCTGGTGCACTCGGCAGCATTTGCAACGCAGGCCCAAGCAGGTACACGTAAGAGGGTGGTACAGAATCTGCCCAAGGATATTCCGCCATACACCCTCATATTCCGCCGGTCTACTGAGAAGACCAGACTTCTCCGGTTGGCGCACCAATTCTAAGTTTTTGGCGCTGTGCGTTGTGTCAGAGTAGCAGAATTGCCTGTAAACAGAAATGCGATTCGGGACGCTTAACGCCGGCTTGAACTTTTGTGGGGCGTGTGCACGCGTGCACATGCTAGAATCCAGAAACTCCGTCCAGGAACATTCGCTTAAAAGAATCAAAGCGGTGCCCCGTCGCCGATCTGGACGTATTCATTATCACGATGTCTGTCACGACTCTGCCTTCGACGCAAGCAACCGCCGATTCCACTGAGCGCGTCTCCTGGGCCCGCTACTCGGAATTTCTAGGTACTGACTATTTCCCGGGAATCGACGGATTGCGGGCTGTCAGCGTTCTGCTGGTCATGTGTAATCACGTCGCTCACCCGCCGTCACTAACCGGATGGATAAAGGGCTGGACCGGCGTTCATGTTTTCTTTGTCATTAGCGGATTTCTCATAACCACGCTGCTATTGCGGGAGGAAGAGCGAAACGGGCGCGTATCCCTGCGTAACTTCTATCTGCGACGTGTATTCCGAATACTGCCCGTCTATTTCGCAGTCCTGTCACTTTATCTCCTTATCTGTCACACGCCGATGGGAGCTGCGAAATGGGCACAGTTGCGAGAGGGACTGCCGTATTACCTTTCGTTTTTACAGGAATACAGACCCGATTCGGTCGGTACGGTATTCGGGCACTCGTGGTCGTTGGGAGTTGAGGAAAAGTTTTACCTGGTTTGGCCTTTCCTGTTTTTCGTAGTACTCCTTCGCTGGCGCGGTTCCCTCGCCAGGCTGCTTCCGATATCTGCGGTCATGGTCGCGCTCGCGGTCTTCGGTTCCCATAACCTTTGCCGCTCATACTTCGGGATTGCGGTGGGCTGCACCCTTGCAGTGGTTATGCACGTTCCGAGAACTCAGAATTTCGTGCTGAAATTGGCGGCGGTGCCTACACCGTTGGTAATCGCCAGCGTGGCTACAACGTATTTGCTGATCTGCGCGATAGGCGATGCTGCTGTACTGTTGTTCGATTTCGCGATAGCCCTGCTGATCGTGCACCTGCTAATTAACCGCGGCCTTACGCGCAGTGCCATGTCTCATCCGGCGATGATCTGGCTCGGCAAACGATCCTATTCCATGTACCTCGTCCACGTTCTTTGCATCAACGCCGTAGAGAAAGTCATTCATCCAAGTGGCGCCTTCGGCTTTGCGGTCGTGATCGCGGTGTCATACGCCATAACTGCCCTCTTCAGTCACCTGTTGTATGTAGTAATCGAAAGAAACTGCATCTCGTATGGCAGGAAACTAACGGCCAAGGCAAGGGCAATCTAGGATTGCGACTCGCAGAGATGACGGTTGCTTGTTTCAACCACCGCATGCCAGCGATCTTCCTCCAATCTGCATTGGCGCCAGCCCGGACAGCACGGGAGCGGCTTGAGGATTGATCACCTGCCGGCGATGGGGATACCTGCCTCCGCCATAGAGACAAGCAGCCGGCGGCGGCGCTCCACTCTTCGCCGGAAATATTTCATAAAGAAGCGCATCGTCAACGCGAGTACTAGAGACATCTCAAAAGCGCGGGCAAATCCCTGGAGCCCGTAGTAAAGGCCAAAGCCGAAAGTGCCGAGGAAAGCGAAATAAGAACACGAGAGAATAGGCTCCTGCTCTCGATACCAATGCTCAAGTTTCATCGCGATCAGCGCTAGGACTCCGGCCACGAACAAGGCCCCCGGAAAGCCAAAGTTCCAGAAGCCCTCAGCAATCACGAACATTCCGCCGCCGTGTATTCGATAGGCAGCGAGCCTCCATGAAGCACTAATTGGACGGGCGATTCCCAGGAACTTTGACACATCCTCGGGGATCGCCTCTGGCAAAAGATCGACGAATGTTTGTCCGTTAAGCCGGACGTTCATCTGGTAGAGGTCAACGCAATGCAGCAGGTGCCAGTACATCTGGGGTAGCAGGTTCAGCTGCATGGGATGGTCTAGCAGCGTAAAAGAAGAAGACACACTCCTGTCAAATGCGACCGCAAATCCTGCCCGGTGAGCGGTCGCTCGGACCTCTGCCAGTAAATTGAATACAAGAAGCACCAGTGCGGACGCCGAAACCAGCACAACAGTCCGCTTCCACGGCCGTAGTTTCGAATTCATGTAGTAGAGGAACGCGAAAGTCGCGAACAGACCGATTGCTCCGCCGCGGCTCCCGCGAAGAATGCGGAAGTACATCATCGAAGCGAGCGCGAGAAAACACGCGATCTTAAACCTCGTACTGTCGAACCCATATAGTCGGGACGCGGAAACGACCGTGAACGTCACCAAAAGGCACCCCAGCAGTGCCACGCCTCCATTGCCGGCAGCGAATCCGGACCGGTCGTAGTACGCCGCGGTACCGTAGCTCACATTTGTAATGAAATCACCGGGGATCGTGACGGCCAGCAGCAGGTTGCCTACTATTAGAAAAGCCCATGTAGTCGCTTTACCAAAGGACCTCTCGGCAAGATCTGCAGGTTGCCAGATCCATGAACGATCAGGAACGAACCGCAGCGTCACCACGTGATACAAGCACGTTGATGCAAGCAGAACCGCATAGCTCGTCGAAATCAAACCGGCGCGGTAGACGACGTGAGTCATCCCGTAATCGAAATCTTTGAATGGTGCGCGTTCGAGGACGACTGCGAACAGCAGAATTAACGTGAGGCACAGCCCCATCGTTGCGGTCAGCAGATTGCGCCGGAAGACCTGCAGCGCCACCACCCCGAGTTGCAGCAACGCAAACGCGAGATATGCCATATTCGGCAGGCGCGTGTCGCTCATGTAGTTCAAGCAGGCGAGGGCGAAGCCGGCGATGAGCGCCGGGAGAATGACGTACCGCTCCAGCGGCACCGTGAACGGCCTGCGGGCCTGCATCTGCGGTGCTTGCAATCCGGGACTAGCCACGATACACCTTCATCAATCGGTCCATTACTACGCCGACATCAACATTTCGCCGCACAAAATCCGGCGCGGAGCGTGCCATCGCGAGCGTAGCCGCATCCGGCGCCATCACACGCCGAAGTCCGTCACGCAGTTCACCGACGTTGTCCGGCGTAACCACCACGGCGTGTCCGGCCTGCTCGATCTCGTGCGCGAATCCCACGCGCGTAATGACGGCCGGCTTGCCCAGCAGCAGCGGTTCCACGTTGTTGTAGCCAAACGTCTCGGCCACCGAGCAGTGCGCGACGGCGTCCATGGCGGCCTGCATGGGAGCGACATCGGCGTTGGGAATGCGCCCGAGGAAATCGACACGGTCCCGGAC
>JAEZPW010000423.1 GCA_023441255.1 Acidobacteriota bacterium | reverse complement strand
GGTTTCTACCTTCGCCACCGCGTTATGTGAGCGAGCCTGACCAGGAACTCATGACTTGGCTCTCGGGAAAGTCTCTGGAGTGGCATCAGCAATTGTACGGCTTGCTCGCTGAACACCTAGCCAATGCGGGATGGCAGAAGCAGCAGGTACTCAAAGAACTGCAAATGCTACGAATTGTTCGCCTCACCAATGCCGATTACAGGATCGGCGGCAGTTGTTTCTGGGTCAGCCCTGGGGCTGAGCACGACGAGGTGTTGCCGCGCGTGGATCCCGGCGTGTACACCTCCGGCAAGAGTAAGGTTCAACAGCAGAACGCAAAGGAGCTCTTAGGGCAACTCGGCGTCCGCGAGGTGGGAGAAGCGGAGCAGGTTGAAGCGATTCTCAATGAACGTTACAGAAACGAGAACTTCAAGCCCAAACTACAAGACCTGAAGCGCTTTATCGCATTGGTGGAAAAAGACTCAAGCCAGTCCAAACTGTTTGCTGAGTATTACATTTTTCAACTGGCCGACGGACAGTGGGGAATGCCGAGCCAGACATTCCTTGATCACCCCTTCAAGGATACTGGATTGAGCGCCTACTACGCACCGGCGGGTCCGGCTCCCAATGGCTTTGCTCTGTCGGAAAAGTACTTGGACTGCGGAATCGCGATCGAGCGAATCATCAAATTCGCTGAAACTGTGGGTGTAAAGACGCGATTAGATATAACTCAGGTAGGGTGCTATTCAAACCCAATGTGGTCATATCTGAGTTCGGTCGGTGGAAATAGCCGGTCACCAGTAAATGACGATTACACAATTCTCCTAATCGAGGAGTTTTTGGCTACCCCAACCCTAGCGAAAGCCAAACTGATATGGCAAACGATGGTGCAACTCCCTAAAGGAGCGTATCTACAGGCGCGATACCAACGCAATTACAGCAGCGGATCTCATTACGCTCCTTCTCAGCTTGTCCATCACATCCGGAACGCTGCCTGGGTACCTCAAGGTGACGAGTTATTTGTTCAACCAGCGGCAGCTGCCCGCGAACTTCTCCCAGAAGGCTTTCCGTTCGATTCCGGCTGGCCGTGGCTGAAAGCGATTGATTTCGGTACAGCCTCGCAAAGGAAAGCGGAGGAGCAACGACAAAAGCAGGCCGTCGCAAAGGAACTTGGGTTCGAAGACAGTGAAGCGCTGCGGCGTGCTCAACGCTTCGCCGCGTTACCGCCGGACGAGCAGGAAGAAATCCTAGAGATACTAGAACGGAAGTCTGCGACTGAGCTGCCGCAACATGAGCCGGCTAACCCGGAGCGGCGCGCAAGACGAGTGGGAGAACAGGCCGTCGATGCGCCAGAAAGGCGATCGGAAGAGCGCACTCGATCCGTGTCAGTCGGACTGGATGCCGTCAAGCAAGAGGCGGGACAGTACCTGCGCGAGCAGTACACCAATCGCGATGGGGAGATGATCTGCCAAATCTGCAAACAGCCACTCCCGTTCGAGTTGGATGATGGCACCCCGTATTTCGAAAAGGTCGAGTTCCTACCTGGGCTCAGGAAGCGTCACTATCAGAACTATCTCGCACTCTGTCCGAACCACGCTGCGATGTTTCAGCACGCCAACGGATCGGCAGACCTGTTGCAATCACTTTTCACGAAATTGATCGGTAATGAACTGAAAGTGGTACTCGCCCGCAATGAGTCTGCGATCTATTTCACGAAGACTCACGCTGCTGATCTGAATACGGTGCTTCAGGCAGATCGCGTGGAAGGCGGGCAAGAGAACAACCAGCCAGAGCAGGCGCTCGTAACGAGTGATGGTGGATGAGCGACTTTGACAGGCCTTTCACGTTGCCTAAAAAGCAGGATTGCTGAGCACAACTGATCTCCGATGCTTCCGCACTCGTGCGGTTTGGACCGCTGCTTGCGAGGGAGACCCCGAAGACCCCCCATCTCACCGTGGCGCGGGGTGTGCACATGCCTTGTCTGTTCCAGGCTCCCAAGCTATGGCGAAGTCCTTGAAGAAATTGCAAGTCATTTGAACTAAGATGGTTAGGAACAGCTCTGATCAGTATTCTCGGGCGGACCGGCGCGTTGCTGGCGTGAACACCTGCGCTGCAGAGTGCGGTTGGGAGGGACATGGACGTATTCGATCTGGACAAGAGACTTGTCAGCGACTACGAGCGGTTTGCGCGATCTTTTACCAATATCCGTGCGACGGATATTCAGACGAAGATTGATTCGCTGTATCAGAGCCGTCGTTTCTGGCCGGAACCGCTGATCAGCATCAACCCGAATTATGAGCTCGGCGAGAATGTCGGAAAGCTTGTTAGTGATGGAACCTTGCACCCGCTCACGGCCGATGTGTTTCGCATCGATAGCCGCCCGATCACGCTCTACCGTCACCAATCGCAAGCCGTGGCGAAGGCAGTGCTGCGACAAAGCTTCGTCGTAACTACGGGCACTGGTTCGGGAAAATCCCTCTGTTTCTTTGTCCCAATTATCGATAGGGTGCTGCGCGCACGCGCTGCTGGTGAGGCAAGGCGCACGCGAGCCATCATCATCTATCCCATGAATGCTCTGGCGAACAGCCAGATGAACGAGCTGCAGAAATTCATCGATCAGTCCGGCTTGCCCGAGGCCCTCCGTCCTACGTTTGCTCGCTATACCGGTCAGGAAGACGACGACGAGCGCGCCCTCATCCAGCAGTCCAAGCCCGACATCCTGTTGACCAATTTCATGATGCTGGAGCTGCTGATGACACGGCAGAGCGAGCGCGACCGCACCGTTATCAGCAACGCAATGGGCCTGGAATATCTTGTCCTCGACGAGTTGCATACCTACCGTGGACGCCAAGGAGCAGACGTCGCCATGCTGGTTCGCCGCGTGCGGGACCGGCTCTGCCCTGATAAGGCTCCCGTCTGCATTGGCACCTCGGCGACGATGGCCAATGAAGGCGGGGACGAGTCCCGCGCGAAGGCTGTGGCCCGCGTCGCTACAAAACTGTTCGGCACCGAAGTCTCACCTGACGCGATTATCGATGAAAGCCTTGATCGGGCAACCGACCGCAGTTACACCGTTGAGACGATTCAAGCCTCATTGGGAAAAGCGGTTGATGAGGACATCCCCGATGCACTCTCGGACGAAGTGCTCCGGACCCATCCGCTTGCGGTTTGGATCGAGCTTGAGATCGGACTGCAAGATGCTCAGGGGTTGACGCGTCGTCCGCCCATGACCATTGCCGAGGCGGCAACTAGACTGGCCGAGCAGACCGGCCGCGATGCCGAGCGATGCCGCAAACAGATCCAGGCGATGCTCATTCTCATGAGCCGTCCGGTGAGCGAGCGAGGGGGCGCCGGCGCACGTGCCTTTCTCGCCTTCAAGCTTCACCAGTTCATTTCCGGTGCCGGTCTTGCCTACGCCACGATGCGTGAGCCCGGGGCACGAAACGTTACCCTCGATGGACAGCGCTTTGATCCAGAGGACTCAGAAGCGCGCCTCTATCCGACGTTCTTCTGTCGTAACTGTGGGCAGGAATTTCATCCGGTGTCGCTGGTCGATGACAATGGCACGCTGCGCTCGATTCCACGCCCCATTGATGAAGCGCCGCTTGAGGACGTCGATTCCGAAGAAGAAGCGGGCTACATCATGCCGGAGCCGGTCAACGATCCAGATTACAGTTTTCGCGGCGAGCTTGAGGACTATCCCGAAGATTGGGTGGAGACCACTCCCAATGGCGTGCGCTTACGCAGCAATCGCCGTCGCTCCCAGCTTCGGTCCATTACGATCGACGCCTCCGGCGCAATAGACAAGCCCGGACGGCGCGCCTGGTTTATTCCCGGCAAGTTCGGTTTCTGCCCCGCTTGTGGCAATCAGCCCATTGGGCAAATGCGGGAGATCAACAAGCTGGCGAGCCTGTCAGCGGAGGGACGGAGCTCTGCTACCACGCTGCTCGTCTCGAGCGCACTCCGCTGGATGAACACGCAAGCCAGCCGAGTGCAACTCGATAAACGCAAACTCCTAGGCTTTACCGACAATCGACAAGATGCCGCACTTCAGGCTGGCCACTTCAACGACTTCCTCTTCGTGTCCCTCCTGCGTGGTGCGATCTACGCAGCTGTGCTCGATGCGGGAGCGGAGGGATTGAGCGATGACGAGTTCGGACGCAGAGTGCAAGCCAAGCTGGGCTTCGTCGCCTCCAATGTTGCACGTCGGCAGGAATGGATGCTTGATCCCACGGTGCGCGGGGTTGCCATCGTGGATGCGGAGCGGAACCTGGCTCGGGTCCTTGCTCACCGCGTCTGGGCCGATCAGCGTCGCGGCTGGCGGTTCACCAATCCGAACCTCGAAGAACTTGGGCTGGTGCGAACGCGCTATGTAGCCGTTGATGAGCTCGCGCGTGACGAGGAGTGTTTTGCCTCGGCGCCCGCGGAGCTTCGCGACGCTTCACCCGAAGTGCGTGAGTGGGCGCTCACGACGCTCCTGGAAGGGCTACGCCGCGGCTTGGCCGTAACGGCTGACGTGCTCGATCGCGCGACCGCCGATGTGATCGCTAATGCCGCCCGGCAGAGCTTGCGCGAGCCGTGGAGCATCTCGCAGCAGGAAACACCCCGGATTGCCGCTGCTTTGATCATTGATGCTCCGCAACGACAGGATGTAGGGGTGCGGGGCGAGCCCCTCATCATTCGCGGCGGACCGCGCAGCAGCCTGGCCCGGCGTCTCAACCGAGCCGACAAGTGGGGCGGACGGCTTTCGCCAGCCCGCTATATCGGGGTCCTCACGGGACTGCTTGATGCTGCGGCGAAGTATCAGTTGGTGCGCTCGGTGCCGACTGAGTTCGATGTGCCAGGCTGGCGGCTTGCTGCTAATGCGGTGCGCCTGACTGCGGGAGATGGAACCACCGAAAGTGGGCCATCGAACCCGTTCTTTGTCGGCCTTTACCGCACGCTGGCCGAGACATTATCTAACGGCGGAGACGGCCTCTTCGGCATGGAAGGACGCGAACATACTGCGCAGGTCGATCAGGACCGTCGCGAGTGGCGCGAGTGGCGATTCCGGTGGGGAGAAGAAGACCAGAAGCAGCTGGCCGCCGCCAAGGAGAGCCTGCGCCAGGTTGGCGAACCTTCCGTATTTCTCCCTGTCTTGTTCTGCTCTCCGACGATGGAACTAGGCGTCGATATTTCAGCGTTGAACGCCGTGTATCTGCGCAACGTGCCGCCGACGCCGGCGAACTACGCGCAACGTTCCGGACGAGCAGGACGTTCCGGGCAGGCGGCTTTGGTCGTGACCTACTGCGCCGCGCAGAGTCCTCATGACCAGCACTATTTCGAGCAGCCTAAGGAGATGGTCAGCGGTATTGTGAAGCCTCCGGCACTGGATTTGGCTAACCGCGATCTGGTGCGGGCCCATCTGCATGCGGTATGGCTGGCCGAATCTGGGCAGGAGCTTGAGGCTGATATCCCTCGAGTCCTCGACCTTAAAGAAGAGGCATTGCCAGTCCGCAAAGACATCGCCAGCGTACTCACCGACCCGAACCTGACCGTGCGCGCGGCGCGCGGAATGCGTCGCATTCTCGACAGCATCGATGCGGAGTTGACCGCCTCGACACCTGCTTGGGCCCAGGATCGCGAGGGCTTCATTAACACAACAGCGTCAGAAGCCTCACAGCTCTTCTCTGAAGCGTTCGGCCGCTGGCGTCAGCTCTACCAGGGCGCGCGCAATCAACTGCTGGAAGCCAATCGCAAGTCGGAGATGCAGGGACTCGGCGCACGCGAGCGCAAGGAAGCCAAGATCGAACAGGCGCAGGCCAACGAGCAGTTGGCCTTGCTCGAAAGAGGGCGAGCCAGCGGCGGCTCCGATTTTTACACCTATCGCTATTTGGCGACCGAAGGTTTTCTTCCGGGCTACAACTTTCCACGATTGCCGCTCTATGCCTTTGTTCCGGCCGTCGGCATTGGTGGTCCCAAGGCTGCCTACTTGCAGCGCGCACGATTTCTCGCCATCTCCGAGTTCGGTCCTGGCAGCCTTATTTATCACGAGGGCCGCGGATATCGCGTGTATAAGGCAAAGCTGCCGCCCGGCCTGCGCACCGATGATGGTGGCCGGCTGGCAACAGACACGCTGTTTATCTGCGAAGAATGCGGCGGGGCGCATCCGCGCGAGCAGGAGCGCTGCCATGCGTGCGACTCCGGTCTGGGCACCGTCGATCCCATTCGCAACATTCTTCGCATCGACAACGTCGAGACTCTGCCCGCCGAGCGGATCACTGCGAACGATGAGGAACGTCAGCGCCGGGGCTTTGAAATCCAGACTGTGTTCTCCTGGCCTCGCAGAAACGACGGCTACGACGTAGACTCGGCGGTCGCCTATGACAAAGACGGCCCGATCCTCCGCATTGACTACGCGTCGGGAGCCACGATCAGCCGCGTCAACAAAGGACTGCGCCGCAGACGCGAGAAGAGCATCTTCGGGTTTGAGATCGATCCCGCTACGGGACGATGGTCCGCCGCGAAAGACGAGGAGGAGGAAACGGAAGCGCCGGATCGGGCTCCGAACCAGCGGGTCGTGCCGATTGTTCAGGACAACAAGAACGCGGCGCTGTTCAGACTTGCGCAGGACGGGATCTTGGAAGCCTCGATGGCGACTCTTCAACATGCGCTGACGCGCGGACTGGAACTTGTGTTCCAGCTCGAGGAAGGCGAAACGCTGACCGAACCCGTGCCATCGCGCGATGTGCGTAAGGCGATCCTGATGTTCGAAGCGACCGAGGGCGGGGCCGGGGTTTTGACCCGGCTGGTGAACGAACCCGATGCGCTCGCGAAGGTAGCTGGCGCCGCACTCGAACTCATGCACTGCAAGCAGCTTAAAGATGCACTCGTGGAGGCGGATCCTGAGAAGGTTGAGTACGACCCCGCGCCGAACTGCGTCAAGGGCTGCTACCGCTGCCTGCTCTCGTACTATAACCAGCCCGATCACGAACTGATCGACCGTACCGACCCAGAAACGCTTCGCATCCTGCTGCGGCTTGCGCGCGCAGAGACTCGTTTAGAACGGCAATCAGCGAATACTGCGCCAGCAGGTTGGCCACAGGCTTGCGCCAACTGGAACCTTCCCGCGCCCGATGCCGAGCCGCTGTCGGTAGGCGATACCGAACTTCCACTGGCTTGGCGGTCGCGGCTTGTGGCGGCAAGCTTTGAGCCTCTGTCTGCGGACACTATTTCGGCCGCCGAAGCGCTCGGCTTCATTGTTCTGAACCTACCTACGACTCCGGGAGTGGAACCGCCCTCGGAGCTCGCTACCGCGTTGGGAGCTAACTCGTGAGTTTCACTATTTCACCAGGCGACCTCGTTTTCGCACGTGGGCGCGAATGGGTCGCCTTGCCTTGTCCGGAGAAGGACTGGCTATCGCTACGTCCGCTCTCCGGCAGCGAGGCCAACGTTCAGACGATCAATCCCGCGCTGGAGCGCGAGCCGGTTCGTCCGGCTCACTTCGCTCTTCCCGATCTGTCCGAGTTGGCCACGCAGGATGCGGCGCGACTGCTGTCGGAGGCACTTCGTCTGTCTCTCCGGCGCGGTGCCGGGCCGTTTCGTTCCGCTGCACGGCTCGGCTTCGAGCCGCGTGCTTACCAGCTTGTTCCGTTGCTCATGGCGATGCGCCTGCCCCTCGTGCGCCTCATGATCGCCGACGACGTCGGTATCGGAAAGACGATCGAAGCTGGACTGGTTGTCCGCGAACTCATCGACCGCGGTGAAGTGGAGCGCTTCTCCGTGCTGTGTCCTCCGCATTTGGTAGAGCAGTGGACCGCCGAGCTGAAAGCGAAGTTTGACATTGATGCGGTTGCGGTCACCGCCGCATCTGCGGCGCGGCTGGAGCGCGGTCTTCCTTCCTCGCAGACCCTTTTTGACGCACATCCATTCACGGTCGTCAGCCTCGACTACATCAAAGCCGACCGGCGCCGCGAGAGCTTCGCAAGGACCTGCCCAGGTCTGGTCGTGGTTGATGAGGCGCATGCGTGCGTCGGTACGCATCAAGGGAAACAACAACGATACGAGCTGCTCCGACGGCTTTCGGAAGATAGCGAGCGGCACCTCGTGCTGCTGACTGCCACTCCTCACAGTGGAGACGAGGACGCGTTCGACCGCCTATTGGGACTGTTGGACCCTGAGTTCTCGGGCGTCTCACTCGACGACGAAGCGGTTCGCGTTCGTCTTGCTCGCCATTTTGTTCAGCGCAGGCGCATCGATATTACCGGGCGCAACTGGGCCGAAGAACGCGTCTTCCCAAAGCACGAGACAACCGAAAAACCTTATGACTTCGACGACGAGTATCGCGCCTTTCACGATGCCGTCCTCGATTATTGCCTCGGAATCGTGCAAGGGGTTGGTCCCGACCTGCAGCGTCGCCGCCTGGCGTTCTGGGGAACGCTGGCTTTGATGCGTTGTGTCGGATCCGCTCCGGCTGCTGCCGTCAGCGCACTACGCAATCGGTTGGCAACCGAGGCGGACAAGTTGCAGGAGCAGGTCTTCGACGACACCGACGATGCTGATGCATTCGATGTGGAGCCGTCCTCAGGATTTGAAGGGGATGGCCCGCTCGAATCTCTGCTGAAGGACGCAGAGCGCCTTACCACCAAGCACGATCCGAAACTCGACGCCGCGATTCAGATGCTTTCTCCACTCATTGCAGAAGGTGCGAATCCCGTCGTCTTTTGCCGCTTTATCGCAACCGCCGAGCATGTTGCCAAAGGGCTGAAGAAGAAATTCCCCAAACTGCGAATCGAGGTCGTAACCGGGCTCTTGACCGCAGAAGAGCGGCGCGAGCGCGTTGAGTCGATGGCAGAGTCGGAGCAACGCCTGCTGGTCGCGACTGACTGCTTGTCGGAGGGCATCAACCTCCAGACCCTGTTCGACACTGTGGTGCACTACGATCTGTCTTGGAATCCGACGCGACACCAACAACGCGAAGGCCGCGTCGATCGTTTTGGCCAACCCGCCAAGGTCGTCCGTTCTGCGCTGCTGTACTCACCGGATAGCGCGATCGACGGCGCGGTTCTCGATGTCATTCTGCGTAAGGCGAAAGCGATTCGGGAGGCCACGGGTGTCACCGTTCCTCTTCCCGAGGAGCGTGGTGCGGTCACCGGGGCGCTGATGAGGGCGGTGCTGCTGCGCAAAGGACAAACCAAACAACTGACGCTCGATCTCGGTCTTGCTGAGGACAGTGCCGAAGTCGAAGCCCGCTGGCGCGATGCGGAGGAAGGTGAGCGGCGCTCGCGCGCCCGCTTTGCCCAGAACGCGATCAAGCCGGAAGAAGTTCTGCCCGAATGGCGGCGCTGGCGTGATCTGCTCGGCGGCCCCGAGGAAGTGCGCCGGTTCGTGGAGCGCGCGATGAGTCGGCTCGATGCACCGCTGGACACAAATGCGAATGGAGTCGCTCGTGCTCATCTCGCTGCGCTGCCCAGCAGTGTCTCCGAGCGACTGGCCGCACGTGATCTTGAAGGCTCCATTCGTATTGTGTTTGAGGAGCCCGCTGCGGCAGGCGCCGACGTGGTTGTGCGCAGCCATCCACTGCCGTCGATCCTTGCCGAATCTCTGATGGAAGGCACACTCAATTCGGCCAACAGCGCCATGCCGCAATTGGGGCGCATCGGTGCTTGGCCGACCACCGCTGTCACGGCGGTCACCACCGTCGCGTTGCTTCGCTTGCGCTACAAGATCACGGTTCATGCGCGACGCGAGCGGCTCCTGCTGGTTGAAGAAGCGGGCGCAATCGCATTTCAAGGGCGTATGGACACGGCGTACGCAGAAGGCGAGGAAGCACGCAAGCTGCTCGATGTCGCGGCCTCTGGCGATCTTGCCGAGGTGGCCCGGACGAGGCTGCTGACGCAAGCGCGCCAGAACATCGAGGCCGGGCTTAGCGGAGCCATCGCAGAATACGCAAAGAAAAGGGCACAACTGTTGAATACGGATCACGGGCGCGTCCGCGCGGCTGGCATCAACGTTCCACGCGTTTCCGTCGAGGCTGTCATACCGGCCGACATCCTCGGCCTATTCGTTCTCATCCCGGGAGGCATGTGAGATGGCGCGTACTCGCAAGTCCGCGTCAGCTCTGTTTGACGCAATCACACTCGAAGGCAATCTGATCACTCCGGCCATGCTGGCGCGCATCGCCGATCATGACGCCGGGGCGCAGGCCGAGGCGGATTACAACGTCCCGAAGGGCCTCACGCTCCGCGACGAGATTGCCCGTTATTACCGCATCGGCCAGGCTCTTTTTAAGGAGCTGTTTGCGAGTGCCACACCATCGACGGCTGCCACCGCCAATTTCGTCGAGGCACTTCTGCGCGATGTGTTCGGATTCTCCGATATCCGCCGCGTGGGATCGAGAACGCTCGGGGACCGGACGTTCCCAGTGACCATGGAGGCTCTCAAAGGACGCGTTCCGGTCGTGGTAGTTCCGCCCTCGGACGAGTTGGATCGCGCGAGCACGCATCTGCACACGGAAGGACGGCGGCGTTCTGCCGCGTCTTCGGTACAGGACTGGCTCAATGCTCACGACGAGGCCCTGTGGGGTTTCTGCTCGAATGGCGAACGGCTCCGTCTTGTGCGCGACAATGCCAGCCTCACGCGTCCGGCGTATGTAGAAGCTAACCTGCGTCAGTTGTTCGAGGCCGAAGACTTCGCTGACTTCGCCGCAATCTGGTTGCTGTTCCATATAACTCGCTTTGGAGCGGCTGGGTCTCCTGTCGCGGATTGCGCCCTGGAGCGCTGGCGCGAAGCTGGAAGCAAGGAAGGCGAGTCTGCGCGCGAACGCTTGCGCGGTGGGGTCGAAGAGGCACTGCGGGCGCTCGGCAATGGCTTCCTCTCGCATCCCGACAACGCTGAACTTCGCGAGCGAATCGTCACCAATCAGCTTCCGTTGCAGGACTTCTTCGGCCAACTGCTGCGTTTGGTTTACCGCATGATCTTCCTGCTGGCTGCCGAGGATCGTGGACTCCTGCATCCACCCGGCGTGGCAGCATCGGTGCGCAAGCTCTACGCTGACGGGTATTCGCTCGGAGCTCTGCGCGACGCGGCAGTACGCCGTTCGGCGTGGGACCGCTTCCATGATCGCTGGGAGGGGCTGCTCATCACCTTCGCCGCGCTGGCCAATGGAGAACCGCGACTCGGGCTGCCTGCGCTCGGCGGCATCTTCGATACCGGAGTCATTCCCGACCTTGAAAAAGTTCGTCTCTCCAATCGTTCTCTGATGGAGGCCATCTATCGTCTGGCGTGGCTCAAAGATTCTGCCACGCTCATGCCTGTGAACTGGCGCGACATGGAGACCGAGGAGCTGGGCTCGGTGTACGAGGGGCTGTTGGAACTCACGCCGCGACTCATGGATAACGGCCGCAGCTTCGCCTTTGCCGAAGGCACGGAAACCAAGGGCAACGAGCGCAAGACCACCGGCAGCTACTACACGCCCGACAGTCTCGTGCAGGCGCTGCTCGACAGCGCTCTTGATCCCGTACTCGACCGCGTGGAATCCGAGTCGGAAGATGTCGCTGCGGGGCTGCTGGGGGTCACGGTGATCGATCCCGCCTGCGGCTCAGGGCACTTTCTGCTCGCGGCCGCTCGCCGCATTGCCACCCGCGTCGCGCACGCACGTGCTGAAGGCGTAGCCTCTGCGGAAGACTATCGTCATGCGCTCCGTGATGTGGCTCGGTCGTGCATTCATGGTGTGGATCGCAATCCCATGGCGGTGGAATTGACGAAAGTCGCGCTGTGGATTGAGACCGTCGAACCCGGCAAGCCGCTGGGCTTCCTCGATGCCAACATCCGTTGCGGTGATTCGCTGCTTGGCGTTTACGATCTCGAAGTCCTGCGCGAGGGCATTCCCGATGCCGCTTACAAGCCGCTTTCAGGCGATGACAAGGTGATTGCCCGCGACTTCGAAAAGCGCAATAAAGCCCAGCGCGAGGGTCAGGGCACGCTTTTCGGAGCCGGTCGCGGGTTGCCCGCGCCGCCGCCGCTCGCCGGAGCGACCCGCAAGCTGCGCGCATTGCCCGAAGACGATCCGCATCAGATCGCGGAGAAGCGCCGCCGCTTTGCCGAATCCGAACGCGAGGCGCAGCGCTGGAACTGGCGACAGGCGGCTAACGCCTACATCGCGGCGTTCCTCGTCCCCAAGAAGAAGAAGGAAGCGCCCACAATCGGCACCTCCACAATTCCTACGACGGAAGATGTCTTCCACCTGATCGCGGGCGACAGCGTGATCTACGGCCCGCGCATTGGGCGCATCCAGCAACTGGCCGACGAGGCGCTTCCGTTCCACTGGCCGCTGGAGTTTCCCGACATCATGGAGCGGGGCGGCTTCGATGTGGTGCTGGGCAATCCGCCTTGGGAAGTGATGCAGCTCAGCGAGGAAGAGTACTTCGCGCAGCGTATGCCAGAAATCGCAGAACTTGCCGGCGCCGCGCGAAAGAATGCGATTGCGGCGTTGGAAACTGAAAATCCCCGCATCTTCGAAGCCTATCAATTCGACAAGCGAGTCTATGAGGCGGCAAACGTTTTCGCGCGCGAGTCGGGGCGTTTTGAACTTACTGCCAAGGGAAAGACAAACACCTACGCTTTGTTTGCGGAACTCTTTCTCACGCTGCTGGGTTCGCAAGGCCGTGCTGGAGTTATCGTGCCTACTGGGATCGCGACAGATGCGACCACGGCACCATTCTTTGGTTCGCTGATAAGTGAAGGACGTTTAGCGACTCTCTCGTCCTTCGAGAATGAAGAATTCATCTTTCCGGGCGTTCACCACTCATTCAAATTCTGCCTTTTGACCTTCAGGCCGCGCACCTCAGAACCTTCAGACTTCTCTTTCTTTTTGAGGAACGCGAGCGAGCTAGACGAAACGGAAAGGCATTTCAACTTAAGTTCAGCAGAAATCAGGCGCATTAATCCCAACACACTTACAGCTCCTGTCTTCCGCTCCCGCTTTGACGCGGGATTAACCGCACGGATATACGAGCGCATTCCGGTGTTGATGGAGGACTCCAGGGGCAATGATGGAAATCCCTGGGGCATACAATTCCGTCAAGGGCTATTCAACATGACGTCAGACAGCGGACTGTTCCGCACTGTCGAGCAGTTGCGGGAGATCGGCTATGCGCAGGACGAAATGAACTGGGTCGCTGCTGATGGCGATTGTTATGTACCCCTCTATGAAGCGAAGATGATCAACGCCTTCGACCACAGGTGTGGATCCTACGGCGCTAGGGGCGAAGCGCGGGGGTTCCGAGTCCTACCAGAGACATGTGCGGAGGAGTATTCAGATCCCCATTTTGAGGTCGCTGCATTCTATTTCGTGCCGAAAGAGGCAATGCTAAAGCTTGTACCCACCGGGTGGAATCATCGTTGGTTCATTGCGTTCAAAGACATTACATCTGCAATCAGCGAAAGGACTTCGATCTTTTCTGCAATACCTTTCGTCGGAGTCGGACATTCAGCTCCTCTTGTTTTTCCAGAGGTATCTCCACAGCACGGTGCAGCCTTGCTTGCCTGCATGAACTCATTAGTTACAGACTACTGCGCGCGCACCAAAGTCGGAGGACTACATCTCACCTATTCATATTTGAAGCAGTTTCCAGTTCTTCCTCCCTCAGCCTACGACGAATCGGCCCTGCAGTTCATCGTGCCCCGCGTGCTGGAATTGACCTATACGAGCCATTCCATGGCCCCCTTCGCGCACGATCTCGGCTATAACGGTCCTCCATTTGCATGGAACGAAGACCGCCGCGCGCAACTCCGCGCCGACCTCGATGCTTGGTACGCACGCGCTTACGGCCTTACTCGAGACGAGCTGCGTTACATCCTCGATCCCGCCGACGTGAAGGGCGAAGACTATCCTTCGGAAACCTTCCGGGTTTTGAAGAACAATGAGATCAAGAAATTCGGCGAGTATCGCACGCGCCGTCTCGTTCTCGAAGCCTGGGACCGGATGGCAGCCCCCGCCCTGCCTCAAATTGTGGCTGTGCCAAAGTTCGCACCGACGCCATCCCTACCCGATGGTGCTTGGGTCATGCCCAGCTACAACGCGAACACGTTTGCCGCGCAGATGGCAGCGGTTCTTAAGCAGTTGCCCGGACCAACGGCCAGCGAAAAGGTGAGACTGGCGATGATCTGTGCGTTGCATCCACAATATCTGACGCCCTGCCTCAAGGGTGATGCTCGCAAACAATGGGAGCGATTGACGCAAAGTTCTTCGGGCACAGACGGCAATGTTCACAACTTCGTGCCAAAGATAAGCGTCGAGTGGCGTGATGCCTACACTCAGTTGAAAGGCATTCGTGCTCTCGATGAAGATACCCAAAATGACACTTGGGCTGCGGGTCCTGCGATTCAAAAATACTATACGAAAGACTGGCCGGACGGCCGCGCCGGATTTGTGCTGAAGGCGGTGGAGGAGCTTGGTGCTGCTACTGTGAGCGCAGGGCTTCCACCTGAGGTCCGAGCCTTGGTGATCGGGCATGCCGCATGAGCTGTTTGAACGTCCAGCTTTTTCGATAACACCAGAGCCGGGAAGAAGTGGCCCAAAGTTGTGGGTTCGCCGGTTGGTGATTTGGCGTGATCCTAAAACGGTCATTCGGGATATTCCTTTGCGTCCTGGATTGAACGTGGTGTGGTCTCCCGACGGCAGTGATGGCGACGCTGCAATCGGGCATGGCGGTGGCAAATCCACGTTTTGTCGCCTTCTTCGGTTTTGCCTCGGTGAAGACACATTCGGGCCGGATGCGCTTCGGCAGCGGATAGCTGACGTATTCCCAAAGGGGCATGTTGGTGCCGAAGTGATGCTCGACGGAAGCCTCTGGATCGTGGTGAGGTCTTTGGGAGTTCGCCGTCGCGATTTTGTTCAAGAGGGCGGCCAACTTGAAGATGCATTCTCGGAGGATGCTCATCCGACCGGCATAGCGCCTCTTTTGGGTGCGATCAAAAACAGCGTTCTTGGATCATCTGCCGCTCTTGCGCCGCGTAGCATCGGGCCAGATGGAGCATGGAAGGCAGTGTTGGCATGGATGACCAGGGATCAGGAATGTCGCCTTGCCTCTCCCCTTGAATGGAGGTCCTCTACCAGTGATTCGCGGTCTCCGGTAGTCAACCGTTCAGGCGAAGACAAACTCATCATTATTCGCGCGGCGATCAATGCGCTTTCAAAGAACGAGATTGACTCCCAAGCCAAAGAGGAGAAGCTGAGGGACGAACTGACCAGGCAGCGGTCCTTGATCAGCCATTTGGAATGGCAAATTGGCAGACACCGTCGCGATCTGAGGAGCGCCTTGGGAGAAAGCCGACCAGCCACGCGCGGCGTTTCAGGGACTTCGATGGATGTCGTGCTTTGGAAGAAGGCTGCTGACGAGCAATTGGCAAATGCGCTGAACCTGCCCGGGCGCGTGAATGTCGACGATGTTCAGGCGGCGCGACGAAACCGTGATTCGGAGAAGGAAGAACGTGACCGGCTGAAGAATGAATTGGTATCCATCAAGAGTGAGATCACGCGAAGCGATGAGATGAAAGGTGTCTTACGTGCGGAACTGCCCGAAGCCTATGCGCAACTGGCAAAGGACGGAACCCCAGTTTGTCCAATCTGCAAGATACCGATTGACACCGTAAAAGCTAAAGGCTGCGGAATTTCCATTGATAAATGCGATATTCGCAAACAGCAGGCCGAAATCGAGCTGAAGCTCCGCAAGATCGATGAATTGGAACGTACTGTGCCCGATCTTCGCAAACAAGAGTCGAATCTGAACAAAGCACTTGGCGTCGCCGAGCATCGGTATCAGGAAGCTAGCAAGATTTTGAAGGTGATCGAAAACTCTTTCGATTCGTCAAGAAAGACGATCCGGGCGGCGCAAAAAGTCAGGTCTGACGTAAATGCACTGGAATTAACGATTGCGGAAGCCGAAAGCGCACGGTTGAAAGAGAAGAAGATCGAGGCTGAATTAAAAAAGACCGGTGAGACGGTGGCTGCCTTCCGAAACTCCAGTTCTGATACGATTGCACGCTTGTCGACTTGGTTTGATGCTGTGCTTCAGGAATTGGTGCCTGGTGTTGCTCGTGGCACGGTGAAGGTAGATGGTAACGGACTATCGCTGAACATCAAGTGGGGCGGGGACCGCAGGTCTGCGGCCATTGACTCTCTAAAAATTGTGATCTTCGACCTCGCGGCACTCGTGATGTCAATGGAGAAGTCCCTTTTTCTGCCGGGACTGCTTGTTCACGATAGTCCACGAGAGGCCGACTTGAGCGAGACGCCTTATGGCCGCATTTTTAGATTCGCGGCCATGCTCGAAAAGTGCAGCAAGACTCCGTATTTCCAGTACATTGTGACCACGACGACGAAACCACCTGAAGAATTCCAGCAAACTCCGTGGTTGTGTCTAAAAGTGAAGGGCGCCCCGGCTGCTGACAGGCTTCTTGGAGTGGACCTATGATGGCTTCGTTACAGGTTCCGCCTGGATTCGTGGTGCGCACCGAGGCGCAGAAAGCCGCATTCGACAATGGCTACCGTATCGAGCGCGGCACAACCAACGGCTGGATGCGCTACGGTTCCACGACCGCTAAAGGCGACATCTGGATCGCCGCGCCGTCTCCGAGCGGCCCGTGGCTTCTGTCCCTGCAACACCCAGAAATAGCCGCAGAGTGCGGCGCCGTGCCTGTCCTCTCTGATTCGGGCCCAGGCATTGCAACCTTCGCATTTGAAAGACTCGCAGAACTCTATGCGGCCCTTGATCGTGTTTATCGTCTGGGCGTCAGTCTGCCCGATGCGCCGCTTGAGCAGTTCCGCGC
>JAEZPW010000409.1 GCA_023441255.1 Acidobacteriota bacterium | reverse complement strand
CCTGCGCTCTGGCTGGCGGCCTCCATCGCAACCGGAAACCAGCAGACATACCCGACGCCCCGCTTGGCAGTGAACTCGGGCGTGATGCGGTCCCAGTCGGAGCGAAGGGCGACATTCTCCGGGGTGCCGATCCGCGTCAGGCGCGTGCTGTCGGCAGTGATTTTACCTTCGTAGCTGACCTGCAGCTCTATCGTCCCGCGCGGCGCGACTTCCGTCGGCAATGTAACAACGGCTTCCGATACGGCGCCTGTGTGATCTATATCGGATTCATACGGCTGGGTGACATAGGTGAGGGGCTTGTTCTCAAGGCGAATGCTACGCCATGCAAGCGAGGACGAAACCTGAAGCGACAGGCTCTTTTGAGCGACGTCGGAGTCGTTGCGGAGCCTTACAGTTCCCGTCGCGCTGAAAGCGTTCGTCGCCGGTGAGACGCGAACCTGAAGGACGTAACGATCAGATGTAAATGCGCTGCGGTCGAGCGCCAGAGCAGAACCGCAGAGCACGCAGAGGACACAGAGGAACTTCAGAAGGTGTATCGCTTCGCCGAACTGCCGTTTGTTTCCCGAGAGTCGAGCCTGGCGTACCGCCGAGGACGCAAGTGCAACTTTTAGCATCACTTCGCTTTCTTCGCGCTGGGTTGGGCCTCGGCAGAATGCGCGGACTTGCGCTGCCTTGCGATTTCGTACATGACTACGGCCGCAGCTACTGATACGTTCAGTGACGCAACTTTGCCGAGCATCGGAATGGACACAAGGAAGTCGCACTTCTTCCTTACTTGCTCGTGAACGCCCGCGCCCTCCGCGCCAAGCACGAGCGCGCAATCCATGTTGTAGTCGATTTCGTCGTAGGTTTGATCGCCTCGTTCATCCAGGCCCACCACCCAGATGTTCTTCGACTTGAGTTCCTCGACAGTGCGACCGATGTTTGTCACGCGGGCAATGGGCAGCCACTCTGAGGCACCAGCGGAAGACTTTGCGACGGTTCCCGTAACCCCAACCGCACGCCGTTCGGGAATGACAATGCCGTCCACCCCAGCACCATCGGCCGTGCGAATGATAGCGCCGAGGTTATGAGGGTCCTCTACGCCATCCAGAACGACGATGAACGAGTGCCGCCCACGCCTGTTGGCCAGAACGTCATGGACGTCGGCGTATTTTTGGACTTGGGCTACCGCGGCCACGATGCCCTGGTGGTTCATCGTGCCGGCCAATCGGGCCAGGTCTTCGCGCCCCATGAAGCGTACGGGGACGCCTGAGGCTCGACAGTCGTCAATGATGCGCTGGAGCTTTGCATCACCCCGTTCCCGGGCCACTCCGATGTAGTCGATCGCACGGGCACGCGACCGCAGGGCCTCCGCAACCGGGTGCATGCCGTAAAGAACGCCCTCTCTCATGAACCAAGTTTACGCTACCGTGCTCGCGCCGCTAGAGCGGATCATCGGTTCGGCGACGAGGACGAGGACCGAAACGAGCAGACCCACTGCGGCTCCGGCAACCACGTCCGATGCGTAGTGGTAGCGGTCATAGACGGCTCCCAGCCCGAGCAGGATTACAAGAGGCGTGAGGACCGCACCGAGCCGTGGGATGTAGTTCCACGCGAACACCAGGGCTACGACTCCGGCGGCGACATGGGCGCTGGGAAATGCGTTGCCGTGCACACCCGCGTTGCGCTGGATGAGCAACACGGCCCAGTGAAACGGTCCCCCATGCAGGGTCGCCGTGTGCAAACGGGCCAGAGTATGCGCTGGCCCCTCGGTCGGAAACAGGATGAAGAACACGTAGCAGGAGAGGTATGCCAGCACACTGGCAGTCATCACTTGTCGAAACTCGCGCTTACCGGGCCGGCGGTACACTGCCCCGCCAACGATCATGAGCAGAAGAAAATAGCTGAAATATCCGACTTCGAGCACCTCGGTGAAGGCGCGGGAGGCAAATTGGTTCAGCCACACGGTCGGCGGCGTGTGAAACAGCCATGCTTCGAAGTTCAGGAGGTAAGTGTCGCGCCAGCCGTCCACGACCAGGAATGACAGCCGGGATGTCTCCTCGAATGTGATGATGAATAGCGCCAACGGGTACCAGTCGTGGAGAAATCGGAGAGTTCTCGACCGCGCAGCTCCGAGCGCCAAGGCAAGGACGGCGCAAATCACGATGGCGTGAACAATCAGGTAATCCGGCCAGGCACCCACTCGGTTATGGAAAAGGGCAATCAGGCATCCGAGTGCGCCGAACCAGCCCAGAAACAGCCGATCAGCGAAGTTCACCCCGGACCATTCCGACACCCTCGCAGGCGCGACGACAGCCGTTTCAACTTTACATGAACTCACCACGACTGCTTCCATGCATGCGAGGATGCGCCGGCTGCGATGTGGGCACAATGCACCGGGCGTCAATTGGGGGTAAAGCTATAAGCCCTTGAAAAGGAGAGCACTACGAGGCCATCTGAACAGCTTCCTAGCGATTCTTAGCGATGTCATCCACAAGGTCGTCCACGGCTCGCATGACGGCCTGAGTCTCCACTTTCTCAGCGCTGCCGCCAAGAACACCGGTGTCTACCTTCCCTTCCGCAAGCGATTTCATGACGATTCTGCCCGTTTGTGCGTCGCGAAAGAGGAACTGCACCTTCACCAGCGCGCTCCGTCCTCCAAAGCGAATGAACCTGGCCTGCCGCTGCGACGCTGGTCTGTACTCGACCACGGTGCCGAGCACCTCCAGTGGTCCAGCGGGAGTTTCTGCGCTACCACTCGGGGTGGTCCGGTCTAAGCCGTCCGGGGTCGTCCCATCGACCACCTTGGGGAAGAGTTTCTTCGCGCGAAGGGTCTTGACGAGCATTTTCTGCAGGATGACGTTGTCACCTTCCGGAAAGGTGGCAGTATCAGGACCGCTGGCCACCGGAATACTCCTGACCACCGCAACCTCGTACGCGCTCAAAGGCTTTTCCTTTGCAGTGAGCGCCTGCTCTCCGAAGAGGCGCTTCGACAGTTCAGCTGAAGCGGCCTTGAAGTCGCGGTCACCACGCGGAAAGAGGGCCGATCCGCCATTCGCGACCGCCAGGTTCTGAAGTAAGTCCTGCGATTCCCAGGAAGCGCTCTTTGCGGCGAGGCAGTATACCGGGACGCGAGTTGAAGTCAATTTTTGGCGGACTGTCTGAAGGGAGGCGCTGCTGGCGTTATCTTGTCCCGACGCGAGCACAACGATCGCGGTGCGCTCGTTCGAGGCGTCTTCCAGGTGATCCAGGGCGGTTACGATTGCGTCCAGCAGAGGAGTCTTCCCTTTTAACTTGAGGTGGCCCAGTTTACGGTCGATCTCTGCGGGGTCGGAGGTGAAGTCCTGGAGCAGCATCGGCTTGTCTTTGGCAGCAACGACGAAGGCCTCGTCCTCGTCGCGCATCGGTTTAAGCAGGCGGTCAACGGCCGCACGAAGCGAATCCGGCGTGCTGCGCATGGCACTGGACTCATCGATCACTATGCCCAGCGAAAGGCCCATGGGCGCAGTGACAGGCGAAGACGGGCGCTTCCGCACAACGGGCGAGGCTGCCACCGAGTTCGCAGGTTCCGCGCCAGCAACATCGGCGGTTGTAGAAGTTCGGCTTTGGCGCGAACTTTCCTGCGAATGCGCAGCCGTGGGCGACAGAACAACGGCAAGGCCCTGAGTCAGGACGAGGCCAAGCGAGAAATAGCGCAACAAGCGTTCTGCTCGGGGGAACATGGAACCTGACCTGATTGGATTGGCGTACCAGGAATTCGATGGGTGGATTTCTGAACAGGATGCAAGCATCTCTCGAACCACTCAGAACAAGGGCTGCCGTAAGACTACTTAGGTTTGACCCTGATAATCAGGTCATTGTTCGAACCTTGCTTGTAGTTGCTGGTGGCGAAGTATACGAACCCATCCGGGCCTTCCACGACGTCGCGAATGCGGCCGAATTTATTCACGAACAATGCTTGCTGAAAAGTCACGGTCGCTCCGCCAGGAGCATTGAAGACAAGCTGATGGATCTGGTGGGCCTGCGGATTATTGTCCAGCCCCAGTATTGCGATCAGCATGGATCCGTTCCAGCCGGGAATCGTGGATCCGGAATAGAAGTTTGCGCCCGAGGGCGGCATCGAAGGCGAACTCGGGGCGAGATTGACGATCGGGTCCGTCAGCCCCTGCTGATTACATGCGCCGACACAAGTCGGCCAGCCGTAGTTGGCTCCGGCGGTGATGATGTTCACTTCATCGTTCGCCGTGGGGCCATGTTCGGTCTCGTACAGGGTGCCGGAACTACCCCAGGCAAGCCCCTGCGGATCGCGGTGGCCGAGGGTGTAAACATAGGGATTTTGTGGGAATGGATTGCCGGCCGCAGGCGAGCCGTCGAGATTCATCCTGAGAATCTTGCCATCCCACGAGGCTGGGTCCTGTGCCGAGCCCTGATTCTGGTGATCACCCAAGGTGAGGTAAAGCAGGTTGTCAGGCCCGATTTTCAAGCGCCCGCCAACATGGTCGAAGTTGGTGATGGGGTAATCGAGAAGGACTTTATCGACCGTCGCGGCGTTCCCTTGCAGCACGACTCGGATGACGCGGCAGTGCATCGTCCGGGTGCAATAGTGGGCGTAAAGAATCCCGTTTGCGGCGAAATCGTGATCGAGATCCATGCCGGTGAGTCCGCCTTCGAAGCCCGGCGTTTCAGAACTCAAGTCCAGCAGAGGCGAAGACTGCAACTGTCCATTGCTGATGACACGGAGGCGACCCGTTGCTTCCGTGAAGAAGAGTCGACCGTCGGGCGCGAATACCAGCGACCACGGCTCCTGCAGACCCTGGGCGACAACATCGGTCGTGAGTTCCGCCTCGGTGGCCGGCGTCGCGGGAGTGCCGCCGCCCGATCCTCCACCTGAGCCGCCGCTGCCGCCCGAGCCACCGCCGGTACCGCCGCCGGAGTTCCCGGCAGGAGGCACGGGGCCGCTGTTCGGGGCGGAACTGCCGCCGCAGGAAAGTAGCAAGAACAGGAGAACGGCGAGAATCACCCCACCAAAAATCGTTCTGCTCATAAAGGCTTCGCTCAAAGGAGGTGTTTGTAGGATGCCGAAGCGTGCAGACAGGCTTACCTGCCGCAGGCACACCTGTAACGCGGGTGGGGAAACCTGCATTTAATCGTTTGGGAGGTTCGAACGTTCAGCCCCCGGGCCGACGAACCGAACTACAGACGAGGAACTCATTTATGCCGCTCTACGACTACTTGTGCGGCCAATGCGGAAACACCTTCGAAAAACTGCGGAGGATGCAGGATGACGATGAAGACCTCACCTGCCCCCGATGCGGGTCAAGCAAAGTTGAGCGAATGCTCTCGACTTTTTCCAGCGGGGGTTGCGGTTCCGGTTCTCCAACCGGCCGTTTTCGTTGAGGGGCATAGCCCGGCGGCCGGTCCGGCCGCATGAACCTGATGCTCTGAGGCGCTGATATAGCCTGCTGCACTGTCGGCTGGGTTCCGAAACCCAGCCAAAGCCATTCATGGTCAAAATCTGCAACCGCAGCACAGCATTTTCCATCTATAAACTTGACAGTAATTGACTCAAGTAACATAATCTGCTCGTGCTAAATGCAGAGTTGGTGTCGTAAGACATTCAAGGACAATCATTTCAGCTCGATCTAACAATAAGATTATCAAGGCTTAGAGCAGGAGGCAGCTGCAATGGCAAAGACTATCGGCATCGACTTGGGCACCACAAACTCGGTGGTGGCCGTTATGGAAGGCGGCGAACCCAAGGTCATTGCCAACGAAGAAGGCGGCCGGACGACTCCATCGGTAGTGGGGTTTACGAAGGGCGGCGAGCGGTTGGTGGGACAGGTGGCAAAGCGCCAGGCAATCACCAATCCCGAAAACACGATTTATTCGATCAAGCGGTTCATGGGACGCCGTTATGACGAAGTGAACGAAGAGATGAAAATGGTCCCTTACAAGGTCGTCCGCCAGGGCGATCACGTGGCGGTTGTGGCACAGGGCAAGGAATATACACCGCCGCAGATATCAGCCTTCATTCTGATGAAACTGAAGAAGGCTGCGGAAGATTACCTGGGCGAGACGGTGAGCGACGCCGTGATCACGGTGCCCGCTTATTTCAACGACGCACAGCGGCAGGCCACGAAGGATGCCGGCCAGATCGCGGGGTTGAACGTTAAGCGCATCATCAACGAGCCAACGGCTGCGGCTCTTGCTTATGGCCTGGACAAGAAGAAGGACGAAACCATCGCGGTCTACGACTTCGGTGGCGGCACGTTCGATATTTCGATCCTGGAAGTGGGCGAAGGCGTGGTGGAAGTGAAGTCGACCAACGGCGATACGCACCTGGGCGGAGACAATATCGACCAGCGCATCGTTGACTGGCTCATTGACGAATTCCGCAAGGACGAGGGACTCGACCTGCACGCAAAGGGTAACGAGATGGCCCTGCAACGTCTGCGGGACGCCGCGGAGCGAGCCAAGATAGAGCTTTCGACCACGATGGAGACCGAAATCAACCTGCCGTTCATCACGGCGGACGCCAGCGGTCCGAAGCACCTTGTGAAGCGCCTGACGCGCGCCAAGCTCGAATCGATGGTTGAGGACATCATCAGTCGCTCGGTGGGCCCGTGCAGACAGGCGATGAAGGATGCCGGAGTTGAACCGAGCAAGATCGACGAGGTCGTGCTGGTCGGTGGCCAGACACGCATGCCACGCATTCAGGCACTGGTAAAAGAGCTGTTCGGCAAAGAGCCCCACAAGGGCGTAAACCCCGATGAGGTGGTCGCCGTGGGCGCTGCGATTCAGGGTGGCGTGCTGGGCGGCGAGGTGAAAGACCTTCTGCTGCTCGACGTGACTCCGCTGACGCTGTCGATCGAAACGCTGGGCGGCGTCTCGACGCCGATGATCCCGCGCAATACGACGATTCCGACCCGCAAGACGGAAACGTTCTCGACCGCGGCCGACAACCAGACCTCGGTTGAAGTTCATGTCCTGCAGGGCGAACGTCCGATGGCGGCGCAAAACCGGACGCTGGGCAAGTTCCATCTGACGGGACTGCCGCCGGCTCCGCGTGGCGTACCGCAGATCGAGGTGACCTTCGACATTGACGCGAACGGCATTCTGAACGTCACGGCAAAAGACAACGCCACCGGCAAGGACCAGAAGATCACGATCACGTCGTCTTCGGGTCTGAGCAAGGACGAAGTCGAGCGCATGGCGAAGGAAGCCGAGTCTCACTCGGAAGAAGACAAGAAGCGTCGCGAGGAGATCGAAGCCCGCAACCAGCTCGACTCGATGGTGTACAGCATCGAGAAGATGTTGCGCGAGCATGGAGACAAGATCTCCGGCAGCGAGCGCGGCGAGGTCGAAAATGCCGTAGCCGACGCCAAGAAGGCCCTCGAATCGAACGATGCGGCTCAGATGAACCACGCTCGCGAAAACCTGACCAAGGCGTCGCACAAGCTGGCCGAAGCCATGTACAAGCAGGCCGGTCCGGCGACTGGTGCAGGGACTCCGGGTGCCGGTCCGACCGGCGGTGCCGCGGCGGGCGGTGGCGATGGCGAGGCCAAGAAGGACGAGGGTGTAATCGACGCCGAGTACGTTGATGTCGATGACAACAAGAAGTAAGTAACGGCGCGAGAACAGGCCTGCGAGCCTGTTCTCGCTTGCCGAATCAATGGAATACGAACCGCGGGTGTACTAAGGGAGTGTGTCATTCGTCAACATTCCTATGACGAAGGTCACATTCCGAGTTGTGGGCCTGCTGCTAGCATTAAAAGCGGAAAGGAGGCCACACCGTGGTGGAGACGGCTGAGAGGTATTACATCGTCACGCACTGGCCCAAGAATGTTCCTTGTGGGCCAATGACGAGGTACCCGTACAAGTTCAAGACACGCCTGGAAGCGGAGCAGTTCAAGCAAGCAGCTGAAAGGGCGGAACCGAGTTACGAGTACATGATCGACGAGTTGGAAGAACTTTGTAAGAACTAAATACGAAGTCTGAAATACATAACGGGTCATATCTGTTTTATGTAAGGGGCGCAGAGAGATTGCGCCCCTTGTAGTTGGGAAGCGAATCACCAGAAACTAGAAACAAGAAACCAGAAACTCGATTTTATATGCCTGCTGCGACCGACAAATCCAAAGACTATTACGGAATCCTGGGGGTAAAGAAATCCGCGAGCGCGGAGGACATCAGGAAGGCATTCCGTAAACTTGCGCGAAAGTACCACCCGGATGTGAATCCCGGCGACAAAACCGCAGAGGAGAAGTTCAAGCAGATTTCGGAAGCGAACGATATCCTGAGCGACCCCAAGAAGCGCAAGATCTACGACCAGCTTGGGTTCTACTCCGATAACATCGATCCCGCGACCGCCGAAGCGTACGCACGAGCCGGTGGCGGTGCACAGGGCGGAGGCGCCGGGTTCGGTGCCGGCGGTTTCGGAGGCTACCCCGGCGGAGGAGGCCGTGGCGATCAGGAGATTCCGTTCGACTTCAGTGGTTTCGACTTCTCCGACCTAGGCAACGCGCAGGAACAGAAGCGCGGAGGCGGGTTCCGCGATATCTTCTCGAACATTTTCGGCGGCGGCTTCGGCCGCGGTGCGGCAGCGGAAGAGCCAGAGCCTGGTACAGACTTGGAGTACACCGCCAACGTGGGGTTCTGGCAGGCGATCAAGGGGACGAAACTTCGCCTGACAATTCCGCGCCAGGAGACGTGCTCGACGTGCCAGGGCCGGGGGTTCATGCAAACCACCGAGACGTGCCCGGAGTGCGGCGGCAAAGGCACGATCACCCAGACAAGCGGGAATATGAGGTTCAATGTTCAGTGTCCTCGCTGCCATGGAACAGGCAAGGCGCGGACCGTGTGCCCGACTTGCCACGGCGACGGGGTGATACGCCGCAACGAGCAGATCGACGTGAACATCAGGCCGGGCACCCGTAACGGACAGCGGATAAGGCTCGCCGGCAAAGGCAATGCCGGACAGCATGGCGGCCCGCCGGGCGATCTCTACGTGATTGTCCGGATCGGTGATCATCCGGTGTTTCGGCGCGAAGGCGACGACGTCCACATCACCGTCCCGATCACGCCGACCGAGGCAGCGCTCGGTGCGAAGGTGGAAGTGCCAACGATCGATGGGCGCGCGCTGTTGCGAATTCCGCCGGGAACGCAGTCCGGGCAAAAGCTGCGGTTACGCGAAAAGGGCGTGCCCTCGGCGACGCGGGAAGGCGTGCGCGGCGACGAGATAGCAGAAATCAAGGTTGTGGTTCCCAAGGTGCAGGACGAAAGGTCGAAAGAAATTCTGCGCGAACTGGCGAAGTTGAATCCTGAAGACCCAAGGGCGGAACTGTTCGCGAAGATTTAAGGACACTGCTGGCAGGGTACGCCAGGCGGATTCGAATACGACTATGGCAAAGAAACGCGGCAAAGGCGCTTACATGATCAGTGCGGTGGCCGATATGTACGGCATACATCCGCAGACACTTCGACTGTACGAACGTGAGGGACTGCTGAAGCCGTCGCGCACCGAGGGCAACACGCGTCTTTATACGGACGAAGATCTGCAGCGCCTTGAGTTCATCCTCACGCTGGCGCGAGACCTGGGTGTGAATATCAGCGGCATTGGAATCATCCTGCAGATGCGCGAAAAGATGGAACTCATGGAAAAGCAGATGCAGGAGTTCATCCGTTACATGCAGAAGGAAATGCTGGCGCACTTCCAGCAGGCACAGGTGGACGCATCAAGAGGCGCGATCGTGCCTATTCGAAAATCGATCGTCTCGCCAGCCCTTGGCCTTGATAGCAAGGACGACAATCGGAGGAAGTAGCAGCGCCGGACTGGTGCTCGACCGTCCGCAGGTATACCCTGCCCCTCCCCTGATACCGGCGTGTGAGCACAAAGCACCCGCCCCGCTAGTTGACAGAGCCGCCTTCGCTAGACATGTTTTGTTCAACAATCGTTGGAAGTCACGCGAGAGTCGGCGTACAGTGCTGGACAGCCAACAACTTATGAAGACGTTCTATTGGACATTTCTGACGATTCCGTTCCTGTGTCTAACAGCATTTTCGCAAACCTCAACGCTTCCCGCTCAATGCAATGAGGTGCGAGAAATCGTCAAACCGGGCGGATGGGACATTCCGGGAATCAGTGAAACGCAAGTGAAGAACACCGCTCGTTTTGCTACAGACGAGGACAAGAACATCATGGTGACGATCTTGGAGTCGAAGTCACCCACCGGTGTGTTTACATACATGTCTCCGATGAGGGGTGTGCCGAACAGGTACATACTTCGCGAACAGCCCGTCCGCGTGCGCGAAATACGGCGCTTTGAGAAATACGGTAAAGTGTTCGCCTACCGAATCGATGCTGTTTACGTCGCTGTTTCTGGTCGTGACCTCGCTGCTGAGACGCCCTTGCTGTTTTACGACTTGGATGGGTCTGGTCGATTTCAAGTGCTGCGCTTTTCGGCAGGAGACTTCCCGTTCAAGTTGATAATTCCTTACTGGGTTAGAGATTTGAAGCCAGCGGCTAATTAGGCTTGCCAGAGCACGGAAACATATCAGCTGTGCATAAATCACGCTTTTCACTAGCCATCCCGAATCGGGACTGTGTTCGCCGCCGCACTTGGCCCAGATCAATGTCTCAAACAGCTCCAGCGGGAGGCTCAAACTCCCCAGACAACGAAAAGAAAACGTTGTGTCGACCACCTGCGACAATCGGAGGAAGTAGCAGCGGACGGCGAACTGCGGCATCATTGGCTTCTAAACGTGTTCTGATCCTGCAATATCAACCATCGTTCCTGGTGTTTCACCACGACAAATGTGCGGACGGATTGCTCGTTGTCGTGGCGCTTGCCGTCAGGAGTCGTAAACGAGCTTACGGCACTCACTACGGT
>JAEZPW010000385.1 GCA_023441255.1 Acidobacteriota bacterium | reverse complement strand
GGACTACTCTTTCGCGTTCGCACCCGACCAGAAGCTGAACGTCTACACCGGTGATTTCGTCGTGAAGGGAAAGGTGTCCACCACAACCGAGGCTTCAAAGGGCACGTATCGCGTACACGGCACGCTCAATTACCAGGCCTGCGACAATGCCGCGTGCTATCCCCCGCGAAAGCTGCCGGTGTCATTCGAAGTCCACGTGGTCTCGGGACCCAAAAAGGTTTCGCGCAATCCGCGGCAGAGTCCGCACGTTCACTAGTTTGGGCATTCGATACGTTTGTTCCGGTCTCGTGGGTGACGTTCCGATCAACATGTTGCCGGGACCTCATTGACGTGCGGCATCGCATGGACGCCTAAGCCGCCCTCCCCCGCTTAGGTGTTGTGCATAAATTGTTGCGGCGCAGGAGCGACCGGCATCCTGTGGTTTACGGAGGCGCCGTGAGCAAGGGGCGACTGGAAGCGTTCAGCGACGGAGTGATCGCCATCATCATCACCATCATGGTGCTGGAGATGAAGGTGCCCCATGGTGAAGAACTCCGTGCCCTGCGTCCACTCCTGCCCACGTTCCTCAGTTACGTGCTGAGTTTCGTGTATGTCGGCATTTACTGGAACAACCACCACCACATGCTGCACGCCGCAAACAGGGTCACCGGGTCGGTGCTCTGGGCCAACCTGCATCTGCTCTTCTGGTTGTCGCTGTTTCCGTTCGCAACCGGGTGGATGGGCGAAAACCATTTCGCCGCTGCACCGTCTGCGCTTTACGGGGCCATCCTGCTGATGGCCGCCATCGCCTATTGGCTACTGGAGCAGACCATCATCGCATCTGAGGGCCCTCATTCGGTCCTGAAGCGGGCCGTGGGCAGGGATTGGAAGGGGAAGCTATCTCCAGTCTTTTACATCATCGCGATCGTGGGCACCCGCTGGTCACCGAAATTCGCGCAGGCACTATATGTAGCCGTCGCCCTGCTCTGGCTTATTCCGGACAGGCGCATAGAGCACGCATTGCAGCAAAAACCTTCGTAAAAGCGACATTGGCGGGCAATCATCGACGGCGCGAAAAGGCGCGGGGACCCGCGCGACACTCCTAAGCAGGCGTGCTACACTGATTACTACTTAATTACCCATACGCCCTGCTCCCCCCAGGACGGTGCCGAACCGCTGCATGACGAATTTGCGTCTCAGAGTGGCCAGCCTTCTCTCGATCTCGCCCGTCCTGCTGGCGACTGTGGTGGGGGTCTGCTTCCTTGCGGCGAGCCTCTCGGCGCGCTTCTTCGTCGTGCATCCTGAGATAGTTGCGCCGGTTTGGCCCTCAGCTGGCGTGTTGATGTTTGCGCTGCTCAGGACTACGGAGCGACGGGCGGCGCTGCTCGCTATTGCGGCGGCTTTCATTGCGGGTTTGGCAGCCAACGTCCTGACGTCGGTTCCGGTTGTGCCCAGCCTCATATTCTCGCTGGTCAACTGCGTGGGGGCAGTGGTCGGCGGCGAACTTCTCAAACGGCAGATCGGGCCTGCCGGACGTTTCAACAACGTACGAAATCTCGCCATGCTGGTGGTCTACGGCGCGGGAGTCGCGAACGCGGTGGGCGCGACATGCGGCGCCGCGATTGTGGCCGCCTTTCACCTGGGCGCGTTCGGACCGGCATGGGTTACGTGGTGGCTGTCGAATGCCCTTGGCATCTTGATCGTGATGCCCCTGGCCTCGGAAGCGCTCGACCTAGGCCTGACCGGATGGCGCGCACGGCTGCGTATCGCGGTCGAGGTCGCCGTGCTGCTGGCCCTGTCCGCCGTGGTGATCACTTTCGGTTTCGGACTGCCCTCGACGGCCATCGGCACCGTAGCGCCGTTACTGGTTTTCCCGGCGCTGGTGTGGGTGGGATTGCGGTTCAACATCGCAGTTGCCGCAATCGCGTCTTTCGTCGTCACGCTGCTTACGCTCTTCTTGAGCGTGCGCGGGCTATGGGTATTCGCCGCGAACGAGCACGCTCTCCATGCGCGCATAGTCCAGCTTCAGGTCTTCATGATCATCGCGGTCATTTCGTCGCTGGTGCCGGCCGTGGCGCTGGCTGAGCGACGACGGGCTGAAGAATCGCTGCGCGAGTCCGAACAATCGTTACGCACGCTCTTCGACACGGTCTACGACGGCATTCTCATTCACGACCTCGAGGGAAGACTGCTGGACGTGAACCAGCGCTGCCTCGCGATGTACGGCATTCGCGGGGAGCAACTGGCGGATCTGACGGTAAGAGAATTATCGGGTCTGTCCGCACCCGTGGAACGCCTGAAATCGGTGTGGGCGGAGGTAATGGCGGAGCGTCCACAATTCTTCGAGTGGAAGGCCCGCAGGCCGGACGAAGGCACCGAATTCGACGTCGAGGTGTTTCTGCGCAGGATACGGATGAAGGGCCGGGACGTCATCATGGCCAACATCCGCGACATTACGGCACGAAAAAGGGCGGAACTCGCCCTGCGCGAAAGTGAAGGCCGCCTGCGAATGTTCATTGAGCACGCCCCGGCAGCTATCGCCATGCTCGACTGCGACATGCGTTACGTGGCCGCGAGCCGTCGCTGGCTCGAAGATTACCACCTGAGCGGGAACATCGTGGGCCGCTGCCACTATGAACTCTTTCCAGAGCTGCCCGAGCGATGGAAGGAGCTGCACCGACGCGCGCTTGCCGGAGAAGTCCTGAGCGCCCACGACGACGCATTCCCTCGCACGCACGGCTCAACCCAATGGCTGAAGTGGGAAATCCGACCATGGCAGACCGATGCAGGCAAAATCGGCGGAATACTCATCGCGACCGAAGACGTAACGTCGCAGGTGCAGATACAGGAAGCGTTGCGCGAGTCCGAGGTTCGCTATCGCACGCTGTTTGAGTCGATCGACGAGGCCTTCTGTATCGTAGAGGTCATTTTCGACGAGAGCGAAAAGCCGGTGGACTACCGCTTCCTCCAGACTAATCCCTCGTTCGCCAAGCAGACGGGGCTCTACGGCGCCGTGGGCAAGACCATGCGCGAGTTCGCTCCGAAGCATGAAGAATATTGGTTTGAAATTTTCGGCCGCGTGGCTTTGACCGGAGAGCCGATCCGCTTCCAGAACCGCGCGCGGGAACTTGGCGGCCGTTGGTATGACGTCTATGCCTTCCGCACGGGCGACCCGCAACTGCGGCAGGTGGCGATTCTTTTCGACGACATTACCGGCCACAAGCAGACGCTCGATGCGCTGCGCGACAGCGAATCACACTTACGCACGATCGCGGAAAACATTCCCCAGATGATCTGGGTGACGGATGACACGACCACGTTTCATTATTTGAGTCCCAAGTGGCTTGAGTATACGGGCGCAGGTTTTGAGGAGAACCAGCACGGACGATGGGTGCAATTCCTTCACCCCGACGACTTCAAAGTCACCTTCGAACTGTGGCAGAGAGCCATCGACACGCGCGGTGTTTACGAAGCGGAGTACCGTCTGCGGCGCTACGACGGCGAATATCGCTGGCACCTCGCGCGGGCCGTGCCTATCGTAGACGCTGCCGATGGAAAGATGCTCTGGTTCGGAACCACCACGGACATCGAAGACCAGAAACGCACGCATCTGGCGCTCATCCGCAGTGAAAAGCTGGCTGCGACGGGCAGGCTTGCGTCCAGCATGGCGCATGAAATCAACAACCCACTGGCGGCGGCGCTGAACTCGCTCTATCTAGCGCTGCTGGATGACACTGTTGTAGATAGCACACGGCAGCACATCGACCTTGCGCAGCGCGAACTCGAGCGCGTGGCCCACATCACCCGCCAGACTCTCGGCTTCTACCGCGAGACGGGAAAACCCACCAAGGTGGACCTGTGCAAGGTTGCGGACAGCGTTGTCGACCTGTATGGCCCGAGACTGAAGAACAAGGATATTTATGTCGAGCGCGAGTATCGGAGCGAGGCGACCGTTTTCGCTATCGAGGGCGAAGTGCGTCAGATACTCGCAAACCTCTTCAGCAACAGCATTGATGCCGTCGAGAGCCACGGCTGCATCCGGCTGCGTATAGCCGGCCCGCTCAGCTTTGACGGCGGTCGTCCGGCGGTGCGCCTGAGCGTGAGCGACAACGGCAGCGGCATCGACCCGCAACACTTGAGTCACATCTTCGAACCATTTTTCTCAACCAAAGAGGCGACGGGAACGGGACTGGGCTTGTGGGTGACGCAACAACTGGTGAAGAAACACCAGGGAAAGATACGCGCGCGCAGCACGCCCGGAAAGCTCACAGTCTTCGAAGTCTATTTGCCACTTGAAAGGCGCAACCCTGAACGGCTCGAACAGGACGTGGTGACCACGCCTGACAGGAGCACATGATGCCGAAAACCATTCTTATTGTCGACGACGAACGCGGCATCGCCGACACACTCTGCGCCATTCTGAAGCACGCCGGATATGAAGCTATCGCCGTGTACAACGCCGGCGACGCCCTGGAAACCCTACGCACCACGAAGGTCGACCTGCTGTTGTCCGACGTCATTATGCCGGGCATGAACGGGATGGAACTGGCGGTTCATACGCGGCAACACTATCCGCTCACAAGCATCCTGCTGATCTCGGGAAATGCAGCCACACAGGAGATCGTGATGGAAGCCGAAAGTAAGGGGCACCGATTCGAGCTGCTGGCAAAACCGGTCCTGCCGAAGCACATGCTCGCACACGTGGAGTGGGCACTTAGGCACGCCGTGCTGAAGCGCGGTGCGGCGGCGTCCTGACATTCGTCCTGCCAGGCGCGACGGTGAACCACAAGGTTTTCTGTAAGGAAGTACCCGCCTCTGCGGCACAACCTGCTAGCGATCAAAGAAGGCTTCCACGTCCTGGATTTTTTGCGTGCGGCGGTAAGGTGGAAGCGAATTGATGAAGACGCGACCGTAGCGTTGTTTAGCGATGCGGTTGTCGAGAAGAACAAGGACCCCGCGATCGTTGAGCGACCGGATCAGGCGCCCGAAACCCTGCTTCAGCGCAATCACCGCCGAGGGCACCTGGTAATCGAAAAAGGCGTTTCCGCCATCTTCGTTGATCGCATTGATTCGCGCCGCGACGACCGGGTCGTTCGGCACCGCGAATGGCAGGCGGTCGATGATGACGCAACTGAGTGACTCGCCCTGTACGTCCACTCCCTGCCAGAACGACGAGGTGGCGAAGAGCACGGAATTGGGCGTGGAGCGGAATTCATCGAGCAGTGCATTCTTCGGCGCCGTTCCTTGCAACAGCACGGGAAAGTCCAGTTCGTCGGCGAGGCGGTCGTGGATCTCGTGCATCTGCGCGTAGCTGGTGAACAGGCAGAAGGCACGGCCGCGGGTAATGGTGAGGATGGTGCGGATATAGTCGGTCGCTCGCGAAATGAAGCCGGGATCGCGAGGATCGGGCATGTCCGGGGGGACGTAGAAGATGGCCTGCGTCGCGTAGTCGAAGTGTGAGGGCACGACGAGTTCGCGTGCGCTCTGTATGCCCAGGCGCGACTTGATGTAGTCGAAGCCGCCGTTCACGGCCAGCGTTGCCGAGGTCAATACGGCGGTCGGAATCTGGTCGAAGAGCACGTTCCGCAGTATCTGCGAGAGATCGATGGGCGTGGCCTGAACGAAGATCCAGCGGGAGGAACGGGAATGCAGGTCCTTCGACTCCGCTGAACGCTCCGCGTTCAGGTCCGCTCGGGATGACGCATTTCTCGGATTGCGGCTGCGTGATTCATTTCGGATCCCCCTGCGCTCTATCCAGTACACCGTGTTCCTATCGTGCGATTCGAGCACGAAGGACAACTGCACGGCCAGCTCGTCGGCGCGGCGAATGGAGTTGTGAACCTCGTCGGGTTTGTCCTTGATGGCCTTCAGCAGCGACGTGAGATGAACGAGGCTGTTGCGTAGTGATTCGTAGTCGTCACCGTGCTCTTCGAGGAAGCCGTCGCGGTCACCGAACGCAAAGCGGCCTTCGCCGGCCGGGAGGGTTGAAAAGAAGTAATTTGCGCGCTCGCGCAGGCGGGCCGTGCCGTTCATGATCTCGGCCGTTAGCAAAGCCTTCTGGCGCAGCGCGGTGTCGATGTCGCGCGCCAGGTCTTCGAAGCGAAGGTTGCTGACGCTTACTCCGAAGTATTCGCCCGCCACGGATTCGAGTTCGTGAGCTTCATCAAAGATCACCGCGGCGCAGTCAGGCAGGATGCCCGCGTCCGGCGCTCCTTCGGCTTCCTGCTTGATGGAGAGGTCGGCGAAGAACAGGTGATGGTTGACGATGATGATGTCACTCTCGGCCGCCCGGCGCTTCATCTCGGTGATAAAGCAGCGCTCGAACTGCTTGCACTTCTTGCCCGTACAGGCTTCAGTGCGGGCATCGAGTTTCGACCACAACTGGCTAGTCTCGGGCAGCGTGCCGATCTCGGCGCGGTCGCCGGTTTCGGTTATCTTCTCCCAGTCGGCGATGGTGCGGAACTGATCGATCTCCTCCATGCCGCTCAGGATGGGCTGATCGGTGAGGTCGTAGAGCTTCTGCCGGCACAGGTAGTTGTTGCGGCCTTTCATGTAGCAGACGCGCAGATGCCCGTCGCCGTTGGGGAAGAACACGCGGTCGAGGAACGGGACGTCCTTGTAGAACAACTGCTCCTGCAACGCTTTGGTTGCGGTCGAGATGATGACGCGCTTGCCCGACCTGAGGATCGGCAGCAGATAACCCAGCGTCTTGCCGGTGCCGGTTCCGGCTTCCACAATCAGGTGGCGTCCCTCGACGAGGGCCTGCTCCACGGACTGCGCCATCTGCAGCTGTCCGCGCCGGAATTCGTAAGCCGGATGCGTGATTGACAGCAACCCGCCCGGCCCAAAAAACGCATGCAAAGAGGGCGCATCGAACGCAGTGGTACCCTGCTCCTGGCCGGGTTGGGGAGTGGAAGACACGCTCCACCTATAATAAAGGGAGAATCGAAATCCGAACGATGAAGATGGCGCAAATGGATGATGTTAGATGGATGATGGCAGATGTTTTAGCCATCATTCGAACGGTTTGTCTGGTCGGCGCACTAAGGAACAATGCTTCGATCTACCTCGGCCGTTAAACATCATCCATCTACCACCATCCATCTGCCATAAACATTTTGACGCCGACTAAGACCAAAGCACCCTCCGCTCTCCCCACCATCGCCATCGTGGGCCGCCCAAACGTGGGCAAGAGCACGCTCTTCAACCGCATCATCGGCACGCGCCGCGCCATTGTTGGTGACGAGCCCGGCATCACGCGCGACCGTCTCTACGGCAACGCCGAGTGGAACCGCCGGCGCATGCGCGTCGTCGACACCGGTGGCATCATCCCGGACGACCCGGAGCTGATCCCGGCCGAGATTTACCGGCAGGCGCGGGTTGCATTGGAAGAGGCGGATGCGATCGTGATGGTCGTGGACGGACGCAGCGAACTGGCGTCCCCTGATATCGACCTGGCACGCATGTTGTTGCGTTCCGGGAAGCCGCTGTTTCTGGCGGTCAACAAGATCGACGCCCCCGGGGTAGAGGCTTACGCGCACGAGTTCCACAAGCTGGGCATCCGGAACCTGTACCCGATTTCGGCCGAGCACTCGACGGGCGTTGCCGAACTGCTTGACGCCGTCGTGGACGTCCTGCCAGAAGCGGAGGTTTCGGAGGTGTCGGAGGTTTCGGACATCTCGGAGGAGCCGGAGTCCGACATGCCCGACACCGCGGAAACCGCCGATCCGTTCGACGTACTTTCCTCCGAAACGTCCGAAACCTCGCCTCAGCCGCGCGAAACCAAGATTGCCATCATCGGGCGTCCGAACGTCGGCAAATCCACCTTGCTGAATGCGCTGACCAACACCGAGCGCGCCATCGTCTCACCCATCGCGGGCACCACGCGCGACGCCGTCGATGAAGTGGTCGAGCGCCCCGACGGAAAGATCTTCCGCTTCATCGACACCGCCGGAATTCGCCGCAAGGGCAAGACGCACCTGATGGCCGAGAAACTGTCGGTCATCATGGCACGTAAGCATCTCGAGGCCGCCGACATTGCGCTGATCCTGATCGACGCCACCGAGGGTGTGACCGCGCTGGATGCGAACATCGCCGGCTATGCCCATGAGAGCGGACGTTCGGTCATCATCGTCGTGAATAAGTGGGACCTGGTCGGTCCCGCGCGCAAAGACGGCAAGAAGCCGGCCGACCGCAACCTGTACGAACAGCAGGTCCGGCATGCCCTCAAGTTCCTGAGCTACGCGCCGCTGCTCTTCATCTCTGCCGAGAGCGGTCGCAACATGGACAAGATCTACAACGAGCTGGAGATTGTTGCGGCCGAGCGCCGCAAACGCGTGACAACGGGCGAGATGAACCGCTTCCTCAAGACCATCGATTTCGAGCGCGCGTCCGTCCCCATGTCAAAGCGGGTCAAGATCTATTACATGACGCAGGCTGCCGTCGCGCCGCCCACGTTCATTCTCTTCACCGACAAGGCGGTGAAGCTTCACTTCTCGTATCAGCGATTCCTGGAGAACCAGATCCGCCGCGCGTTCGGTTTCATCGGCACGCCAATCTGGATCAAGAACCGTGCGAAGAAGCGCAAGGGCGAGGAAGACTGATTTTCGATTGTTGATTTTCGATTGTTGATTGCTGATTTCGCTACGGTGGAACGTCTGCTTTGGAAACGGTAGAACGTCTGCTTTGAAAAATCAGCTACCTTCCGTACCCCAAGGGACCGAACGAATTTAGCCCAGGACGAAGTCCTGGGCTCGGTGTGCCAGAGGTGCACGTGCCGTAGGCACGGCCAAAATCGGGGCACGCACGTTCTTCCGGCACTTCACATCGTTTGATGGCGTGTTCCCATCGCTTCGTGCTGCTAAAGTCTCGCTGCCTCCGGCATGCAGGTTGCCGAATCGGCGTTCATCCAGTAGAATCTATGTTTTGCACATTAAGTTCCGTACTGGTCTGGGAGTAGCTATGTCTCAAGTGTGTGATGTCTGCGGCAAAGGGCCGCAGTTCGGCAATACTATCAGCCACGCTCATAACATTTCGAAGCGTCGCTGGAACGTGAACCTGCGCCCCGTGCGCGCCGTCGTGAAGGGCGCCACCAAGAAGATCCGCGTCTGCACCGAATGCCTGCGCAGCGGTAAAGTCACGAAGGCGTAAGCCTCTTCGAGTTACCAGCCTGAAGCTGGACGAAACAGGCCTCCCCGGGCGGGAGGCCTCGTCGTGTTTGCGAAAAGCGCTCTCGGCTGTGGGCTATGGGCTGTGAGTTGTGGGCTCTTGGCTGTGGGCTCTTGGCTCTTGGCTATTGGCTTTTCGCTGTGGGTGCTTGAACGCTGCTGGTAACCTGAGTGACACCCGCGAGAGTTTCGTCTCTAGACGTTTCATCTTTGTTGTGTGCAAGACAACAGGTAATCGGTAAGAGAGCGTTGGGCGCAACTCCCAAAGGCCAATAGCCAATAGCCAAAAGCCAAAAGCGCCTTTGGTAATCGGTAACAGAGCGTCGGGCGCAACGGCGAAGGGCCAATAGCTAATAGTCAAAAGCCGATAGCCAATAGCCAACAGCCAACAGCGCCTTCTCTGACGCGCTACTTCAGCCCGCCAGACCCCACCAGGCGTAGACTACGCCCGCTGCTAGCAGTCCGCCGATGGCGGCTCCGATCCAGAAGTTCTGGGCACGACTGTTGGTGGTGATCATTACCCGGCGGTCGCGCGAGATGATGAGGATGAACGCGAGAATCGGGACGGTCAGAATTCCTGCCAGGATCTGCGACCAGTAGAGCGCCTTGACCGGGTTTATGGGCAGGAAGTTTGCTGCGGCTGCCACGAACATGGCTACTGAAATCAACACGTAGAATCTCTTGGCTTCCCAGGGGAATTCGCTTAGACCCGCCTTCCACTCCATCGCTTCGGAAATGCTGTAGCACATGGAAGCCACCAGTACGGGCAGCGCAACCATGCCGGCGCCGATGATACCGAGCGCGAACACGAGGGGTCCGGCATTGCCGGCCGCCGGACGCAACGCCTCGGCGGCTTGCAGCGTCGTCATGTCGGATGCGTGGTCCATGTGCATGAGGGAGCCAGCAGCCACGATGATGGAAAACGACAGCACGGAGGTCACGAAGGTTCCGGCCTGCGACTGTGCCTCGTGCGGCGTGTGCTCGCCGATAACGGCGTGTTCGCGCCGCGAACTTGTCTGCCAAACCAGCACGTAAGGCGTCAGCAGCGATCCGAACAACCCAACTACGGCAGCCACGTACTCGCTGCTTTGCGACACGGACGGAACGAAGGTGCTGATCACTACCTGGCGGGCGGATGGCGCGGCCAAAATTGCGGCCGCCACGTACACGAAGAGCGGCAGGGAAAGCCACAGCAGCGCACGCGTGATCTTCCGGTAGTCGCGAAAAATGAGGATGTACCAGATTGAGAATGCCGCCGGCGCGACGAAAAACGCCCGCCGGTGTTGCAGGATGATGGAAAACGCGTCCGAAATGGCCATCAGGTCGGCAATAATCATGGCCATGTTGATGACCACCACCAGTGCCGCGCAGGCCAGTCCCCAGCCTCGGCCGTAGTTCTCGCGCAAGAGGTCGACGAGGCCCTTCTGCGTCTCATAGCCGATCCTGCCGGACACGTTGAAGATCGACATCAGAAACGGCACACAGAGCACCACCACCCAGAGGACGGAATAGTGGAAGGCGGCGCCCGCCACCGTAGCCGTGATCACAAGCGAAGGATCGACGTTGGCCGCGCCCGTGACGATGCCTGGAACAAGGTGGCCGACCTTTTCCAGGGTTCCGCGTAGCCCGGCGCGCGACGGCGGGGATGACACGGCGGGAAAGCGAATGACCTTGCCGCGGTCAGCAAGCGTCCCCCTACGGGATTTTCGGGAGTTCACGGTTCAGGTCTCTTTCGATCTTGCGCTCGTGCCACAGTCGCAGAGGCTTTGAATACGTGATGATCCCGAACGCCGCGATGGCCGCCAAGAGCAGTCCCGTGCTCATCCAGACGAGCACAGTCGCAGCGCCCGATTTCGCAACCTGCAGGATTACCGTGGCGTTGGTGGGCGTAAGGACCAACCCCAGCGCGAGAGTCATCATTCCAAGACCCGCGAGCAGTCCGGTCACGTTCTTGGCCCAGCGTCCCCGGGCGTGGTACTCCGCAAATAGCGTGAACCCATACCAGATCAGCCCGCCGATGATGACGAAGTTCGCGATTATGGAAAACGAGATAGTAGTTACCATTTTATAAATACCGTCTATCCACTATTTAGGACGCAGCACGGGAGCAGCAGGTTGGAATCCTGCTTGCCGCAGACCATTTCCCCCTAAACAGACAGTATTTGCAGCCTGAACAGGCCACTTGGAACAGGTCGCGAGTAGCTCGCCGCGACACGATCAACCGCCCCCAGCCTCTGGCGAGGATGGCACGGCTGTTGCAAGCACCTGTCGGTTCCAAGTCGAACCGCTCTGAATGCCATCGGGAAAGTTGGATTCACACCACGTCGGCCCGCGCCGCGGGTCGGGATACAACAGGAGTTTTGCGAGCCTCGCAGAGTACCGCGAGCCTGATTTTCAAGAATCAGCGAATTTGAACGAGAGGCATATGAGGAAGCTGTTATTTGCTTGTCTATCGATCATCGTCGTCTGCTCACCAGTGTGGGCACAGGAAATCACAGGAGTGATTCGTGGCACGGTCAAGGACCCATCAGGCGCGGTAGTGCCGAATGCGGTCGTTACCGTCACGAACACAGATCGCAACCAGGTCATCCGCAAGATCAGCACCAACAATACGGGCGAGTACGTAGCTCCATTGCTGCCGGTCGGTCACTACACCGTGACGATCGAAGCCCCCGGGTTCAAGAAGTTCACGCAGACCGCCATCGAGCTGAACGTTAACGACCGCCTGACCGTCGACGCGGCGCTGCAAACGGGCAACGCCACCGAAACGGTCAATGTGGAGGCCGATCCGTTGCAGGTGAACCTGCAGTCCGCCACGCAGGAAGGCCTCATCAGCGGCACGCAGGTACGGCAACTTCCGTTGAATAACCGGAACTACGAACAACTTGTGACCTTACAACCGGGCGTAACGAGCAACGCCGCTGATTCGCTCTACGTCGGCGTCACCAACCCGAGCGGCGGCGTGAATGTGGTGAGCTTCTCTGTTAACGGCAATCGCAACAGCGGCAACAACTGGACGATCGACGGTGCCGACAACGTGGACCACGGATCGAATCTGACGTTGCTGGTTTATCCGAGCGTAGATGGGATTGGCGAGTTCAAAGTGCTACGCAGCAACTACAATCCAGAGTTCGGACGCTCATCTTCGGGGCAAATCAACGTTGTCACCCGGGCGGGATCCAGTTCCTTCCACGGCAGCCTTTACGAGTTCTTCCGCAACGACGTCCTGAACGCCAACAACGCTCTCAACAATCACGTTGGCAAGCCGAAAGACGTATTGCGCTATAACGACTTCGGTGGGACATTCGGGGGTCCTTTCTTCATACCGGGCGTTTACAACACAAACAAGGACAAGACGTTCTTCTTCTTCTCCGAAGAAGTGAGACGCGTGACCACCCCGGTACGCACAGTTTCCACCATACCGACTACGGCAGAACTGGGCGGTACGTTTCCAGTCCCGGTCTGCGTGGCGATCGATGCGACAGGAGCGTGCACCGCTACTGGCACGCAGATCACGACAGTCAACCCGATTGCTGCCGCCTACATCCAGGACATCTTTTCCAAGGTGCCGCCACCCGGGCCAGACGGCACCCTGGTGTCGACGGCACCAGGCGTGTTCAATTACCGGGAAGAGCTTATCCGCGTGGACCACGTTGTGAACCAGAAGCTCGCGCTGATGGGCCGGTTCATCAATGACAGTATTCCGACAACGGAGCCCTTCGGTATCTTCGGTCCGCAAAGCAACCTTCCGGGCGTCGCGAACACGAAGACGAATTCCCCGGGACGCCAGGTGATGGGTCGCGCAACGATGCAGTTCAACGACCACACCCTGAACGAGGTCGGATACGCCTACTCTTACGGCGCGATCGTCAGTGACCCGACCGGGTTGCTTGCCCGGCAGAACGCGCCGAACGTAGTCAACGCCATTAACCTGCCCTACACCTCCACGCTGAACCGCGTGCCGAACGTGTTCTTTGATGATGGATTCGACGGCATCGCCGGCTTCGGACAGTATCGCGACTACAACCGCAACCACAACGTATTCGACAACTTTGCGTACTCACGCGGGACACACAGCTTCCGGTTCGGGTTCACCTATAACCACTACCAGAAGAAGGAAAATGCCGCTGGGGACAACGTCGGCAACTACTTTTTCGATTCGACCAACGCACCCGCAAGTGACGACGTAACCGCGCGTTTGCAGGACTGGGCCAACTTCCTGCTTGGTTTCGCTTCGGACAGCTTCGTGCAGTCGCCGGTGGACACGACCGCCGACATCCGCCAGAACCTGTATGAGGCCTACGGGCAAGACGAGTGGCGCATTCGCCCTAACTTCACGTTGAGCTATGGCGTGCGCTATTCGTATTTCCCGACCCCTTACGGGGCCAACAAGAACCTTACGACATTTGACCCCAGTGTATTCAATCCGGCGGCGGCGCCACTGGTCGATGCCACAGGCAGCCTCGTGGCAGGGACCGGCAATCCGCTGAACGGCGTGATTGTGGGCGGAGTCGCCTCACCTTACGGCCGATACATCACCCGGCAGGACAAGACGAATTTCGCGCCTCGCATCGGCATTGCGTGGGACCCCTTCAAGGACGGTAAGACTTCGATCCGTGGCGGCTATGGCATTTTCTATGACGCAGTTGCTGCCGGCTTGATCGAAGACAACGTCTTCAACAACCCACCGTTCATCTCGGGCGCCAACTTTGGGCCACTCACCAATATTTCAACCGCGGGAAGCGCCGGAGCGCTTTCCAGCACAATTCCACCGGGACTGTGGACGACCGATCCTCGATGGACAACACCTTACTCGCAACAGTGGAACCTCGATCTTCAGCAGGAAATGGGGCGGGGGTTCATCATCGACATCGGCTATGTCGGCAACAAGGGGACGCACCTGGTGGGCGTGCGCGACATCAACCAGGTGGCTCCAGGAGCCGTGGTGGCCGCAGGTCTGGCTGCACCCGGAGAACTGTGGCCGGGCGGCACGGCATCAGGACGCAAACTGAACGCGCTGCGCCCATTCCGTGGCTGGTCGTCCATCGGTCAGATCGCGCCTGTATTCAACTCGAACTATCACGCGTTGCAGACGTCGCTGGAAAAGCGCTTCGGAAGCAACACACTCTTGAACATCTCGTACACCTGGTCGCATGCGCTGACGGATAACCAAACCGACCGCTCGAGCGGGTTGCAGAACACCTTCTGTCAGGCTTGCGATTACGGGCGTTCGCAGTTGGACCGTCGTCACGTCTTTACGGCCAACTACGTTTGGGATATGCCGTGGTTGCGGAATGCAGGTGGGGCTAAAGGCGTCGTGCTCGGCGGCTGGCAGCTATCGGGCATTCTGACCGTGAACAGTGGACTTCCGTTCACCGTTTTCTCGTCTCGCGCCGCTGGAGACCCGGCTGCTTCTGGGCTGAACTCAGATGGCCCGCCGAATAATGGACGGCCCGCAACCCCGCGGCCGAACCAGATCGGCAATCCCAATATCGACGCGCCTAAGACGTGGGACGCATGGTTTAACGCTGCCGCCTTTACGGATCCAACGACAGCACAGCCCTTCGGTGGAACGGCAAGACGAGGCGCGGTCAACGGTCCTGGTCTGTGGCGCTATGACATGTCGCTCATGAAGGCGTTCCGCATCACCGAACGCAGCAATCTTCAGTTCCGGGCTGAAGCCTTCAACCTGTTCAACCACACGAACTTCCAGAGCATTGGGACAACGAGGGGCACAGGCACGTACAACAGTGTGACCGCCGTGCGCGATCCGCGAATCGTGCAGCTCGCGCTGAAGTTCCAGTTCTGAGAAAGAAGGTGTCATCCCGAGGTCGCGCGATTTATGCGACCGAGGGATGACACCTTGTCTTGGCTGCTTTTTGTGTTCTCGGCTGCCTGTGCTTCTACTTCTTCCTTCTGCCCTCTTACTTTTTCAGTCCTTTTGCGAACTGCTCATACCCTTTGCGTCCCATCAGGCCATAGGTTAGTTGCTTGCCAAGCTCAACGCCCGGCTGGTCGAAGGCGTTGATGCCGAGGAGTTCGCCGGCGAATGCCGTCTGGAACTCGAGCATCTGGAAGAACATGCCGATGGTGTACTCGTCGACCGTGCGCAGCGTCCAGCGGCAGTTGGGACGGCGCGCTTCGGTGAGTGCCGCTTCGGTGGCGATGCGTTCGGCGCGGAACAACTGGCCGAGGTTCTTGCCGCCGAGATACTTCGTCGAGGCGTATTGCGTGAGTTCCTTCGGAATCTTGATGTCGACGCGCGGCTTCTCGACCTCCCAGAATGTGATCATCTTGTCGCGCGGGCCTTCGCGGTAGAGTTGCAGCTGGGAGTGCTGGTCGGTGACGCCAAGGGCGGCGATGGGAGTCTGACCAGCCTCGACGATGTTGCCGTCCCGGTCTTTTTCTTTGCCCAGTGATTCCGCCCAGAGCTGCCGGTACCAGAACGCAGCGCCCCAGAGGTATTGCGAGTACGCGAAGACCACCTCGACTTTCTTCTGCTGCAGACGGTTCAGCGCGTGGTGAACGACCGCCGACATCAGCGCCGGGTTATCTTTCGTCCTGTTCTTCCAGCAGACTTCGTTGGCGTCATGCGCGCCCTTCAGCAGCTTCTTGATATCGAGACCGATGAGCGCAGCGGGCACGAGTCCGACCGGGGTGAACACGCTGAAACGTCCGCCAACGTTGCCGGGGATGAAAAACGTGGGGTACTGCTCTTCCTGGGCAACGGCGAGCAGGTCGCCCTTCTTGCTGTCGGTGATCGCGATGATCTGTCCGCGCGCACGCTTGCGTCCCACGCCGTCGTTCATCCACTGGCGAACGATGAGGAAGGTAGCGAGAGTCTCTGCCGTAGAGCCTGATTTGGCAATGACGCACACGGCCGTGCGCCGAGGGTTGAGGCTGGCAAGCGCCGCCGCGACAAATCCGGGATCCACGTTATCGAGCACCACCAGGCGCGGACGAGCGCTCCCAGCCTTTGCGTTCTTGCCCGGCGCGAGTTGCACCGGGTCCGGGCCGCGAAGGGCAACATCGAGCGCATAAGGTCCGAGGGCAGATCCCCCGATGCCCACAAGCAGCACATCGTCGATAGGGCCGCGCATGCTGCGGGCAAACTGCTCTACGGCGCGAAGCGTGGCCGTGTCGTCGGGCAGATAGGGGAACCCGATCTCACCCGATTCGGCCAGCGACCTGAACGATTTCACCGCGTTAGAGGCGGGTTCCTCCGCAGCCTTGAGGTCCTGCGGGCGCAGACCTTCTTCGGCGACCGCCTTTTCCAGTGTGTTGTCGTAATTGAAGGTGATGGGCAGCGCCATGACTTTCCTTTCGTGCGTTGTGCGATTTTCGAGAGCTTCGGCCCGAGTTCCGGCGGAACCACGGACAGGCGCGAGCGAGTGATTCGCTGAACCAATGATTAGAAATCAAATCGAGATTTCGCGAAAGGGAGGACGAAAATCGAATGGATGATGGTAAATGGGCGGATGGATAATGGACGATCTCAGATTGCAGATTTGCACAGCAGCTGCTCCTCGTCCTCCTCTGCCATCAGCCATCTGCGCTTGTTACTTTGGTTTCATGCACTTCAGTAATTCTTTACTCGCTTTAAGCATCGTCTTCCATTAGAGTGTTTGCGCTTCACGAAAGACATTTTTCGTAGCGCGCATCGGGCTTTCCGGCCATTCGGCGAAGCTCGAAAGTGTAGCGAGGCTGCCCCCTCAGCTTCGGCCAGTGCAGTAAACGAAATGCAGTTCATGCAGTCTGCAGTACGGCGAGAGTAGTTACCGTCGTCGGCTGGCGGCACGCCAGAAAACAAATCAACAGTTCTACGGCCCACGCGACGCAGCAGGTCACCGCGATGCATGCGTATGTGTGTGCCGCGACAAAGAAGACGAACTCATACAAGGAGCATCATGCGCAAGGGCCTAGTCTGGTTAATCATAGCGGTATTGATCGGCACGCTGGTCGGCTGTGCCGGAAACAGCAAACTAGATGTCGCACACGCGGTCGAGGTCAGAATGGCCCCGGCGACCAGTTCGGTGCCGGCGGGCGGCACTCTTCAATTCACTGCCACAGCCATTTACACCACCAACCCCGCCCTCACGTGGAAGGTGAACGACGTCGCTGGTGGCAACGCCGCGGTGGGAACGATCACCAACAATGGCCTCTACACCGCCCCGGCTACGGTGCCGAGCCCGGCGACTGTGACCGTAAAAGCAACCTCGGTGGCCGATTCCAGCGCGAGCGCCACCGCAACTGTGACGATCACGGCTCCGCAGGTGGTCGCGGTTTCAGTAAGTCCGACGACGGCGGACGTCGAGGTTTCGAAAACAGCGACGTTCACCGCGACCGTGACGGGAAGCACGAACAAGGCCGTCACCTGGAGCGTGGTGGGCGGCGACACCAATGGCACCATCACCAGCGCGGGCGTTTACACGGCTCCGGCGACGGTTCCGAACCCGGCGACCGTCACCGTGAAGGCGATCTCACAGGCCGACAACACCAAGAGCGCCACGGCCACCGTGACGGTGAAACCCGCTCCGGTGCAGGCCGTGACAGTCGCGGTGACACCAAAGACGGCATCGGTCGTGACGGGCGGCACTCAGCAGTTCACGGCCACTGTGGCGAATGCCACGGATGCAACCGTCACCTGGAAGGTTAACAACATCGCTGGTGGCGACGTCACCGTCGGCACCATCACTGACAAGGGACTCTACACTGCGCCGGCCACCGTTCCTGCTGCTGCCAAGCCGACGGCCCGCAAAGCGGCGGGAGTCCAGGCAGGGGCCACTGCCGATGTGACGATCACCGCCGTTTCCAACGAAGATTCGACGGTTTCGGGCACTGCTACGGTCACCATCTCTGAACCGGCGCCGCCGGCGGTGACGATTTCGCCGAAGACGGCGGATGTGGCCGTGAACGGCACACAGCAATTCTCCGCCACCGTAACCGGCACCAGCGATACAGCCGTCGACTGGACGATCGAGGGTTGCGACAGCTGCGGAACGATCGATACGAACGGCAAGTACACGGCTCCGGCAACGGTGCCTGCATCAAGCGTCACGATCAAAGTGGCACTTCACGCGGATGCGACCGTGTTCGACACCGCAACCGTAACGGTGAAGACCGTGGATGCCAACGCCGCGAAGCTGAACGGCACCTATGTGTTCCTATTCAGCGGCTATAAGGGGCAGGCCGAGATCGATCGCATCGGCAAGTTCACCGCCGACGGCGCGGGCGCCATCACCGGCGGCGAAATGAAGGTGCAGCAGGCCGGGCAGCACACAGGCTCGGGCACACTGACCGGTACGTACACCGTATTCAACGACAACCGCGGCGAAATGACCCTGACGATGGGCGCTTCGTCCATCAAGTACCGCTTCGTTCTGAAGGCGAATGGTAATGGACGCTTCATTGAGTTCGACGAGACCGACGTGAACGGTATGCACGGCTCCGGCGAATTCAAGAAGCAGGACGCGACCAGCCTTGAGGGACTCGCGGCCGACAATTACGTTCTCGCAGTTGCGGGCAGCCTCAATGCCGCAGACCGCATGGGCATCATGGCCCAGTTCACTGCCGACTCGAGCGTGGCCAGCGTCACAGGCGAAGTCGACTACGTGACGGCCGGGGACTATTCCAAGCATGGCAATGCCACGGTGAAGACGCAAAAGGTCGGCGCCGACAACCTGTACATCACGATCACGCCCCAGGGCGATCGTGCGTACAAGTTCTTCGTCTACCTGTCTTCGGCCGACCAGGGCTACGTGATGGTGGACAACAGCGCCGGTAACACTGAGTCGCAGTACATGACGGGCCAGTACAGGAAGCAGAGCGGCACATTCACGAAAGCTTCCTTGAACGGTCCGGTCGTGTTCCAGTTGGGCGGCTATGACCTCGATCCGGGCGACCGCACGAAGACCGGCCTGGGTCAAATCGCGTTCGACGGTAACGGCGCTTTCACCGGCCACATCGACCAGAACGACATCAGCGACCCGCAGCCGTACCAGATGTACGACATACACGGCGACTACACGGTCTCGGCCAACGGTCGCGTGCAGGGCAACATCTTCGTCGGGCCGAGCCCGCAGTCCATTCCACTCATCTTCTACCTCTACGGGCCGAACAAGGGCTTCCTCATGGACGGCGTGCGCACCACGGCCGTCGTGAAGGACGTCAACACCGGCACCATCGAGCCCCAGACTGGCGGTCCGTTCAACTCCATCTCGGGCACTTTCACCGTGACCTCGACCGACACCTTCACCGAGTTCGTGAGAATGCCGATCGGGACCGTGACCGTCGCGGCCGATGGTACTTTCACCGGCACGATGGACCACGACGTGGGAACCCTCTATCCCGACCAGATCATCAACGGCACCTACACGGTGACGGACGCTGCTTTCGGGCGCTCCACCATGCAGGTAGTTATGCCTGACCATACGGTCAATCCACTCGTTCTCTACTCCGTGTCGCCGACGAAGTTCTACGGCATCCTGATCGATCCGGACAACGATAACGAGGTGGTCCTGACCTTCGAGCAGTAGCAGTTGCACCGGGGTGCCGCGCCTTCCGCAAGGAGGTGCGGCGCTCTTCCGGAGAAGCAAACATGTCTCCTCTGACGGGCCAGCAGAAATGCCGGCCCGATTTCTTTTTACCTCTCCGCAGGCTCGACGTACGATTCCCTTTCGTGACATGCAATCAGCGCAACTGCGAACGAAACTTGGCTGATTACGGAGGCAGCGGGAATGGCTTCTGACAAGAGTTCCGGATTCTTCACCATCAGGCGGACGATCAGCCTGATCGTGCTGTTGGGCATGGCGGTCGCCGTGTTTCTCGCGCTCAAGAAGCCGGCGAGGCCTGCAGCGCAGTCGGCGGCGGAGATCGCGGCCAACGCCGAATCGTTCCAGGCGAAGGTCAACCAGCTGGCCGGAGCGCGGGACGATGGTCAGACCGGTTCCGAAGTGCGCGTGACGGGCGAGGAAGTAGCTGCGGCGATCGCGCGGGCAAATCCGCCGCAGCCGAGCGATGACGGCGAGCGCCTCCGTTCAGCCGTTGCGGATAAGATGTCTGCCGGCAACCGGGCGCTTGAACGTGAGTCGCTGCACGATCCGGTAGTCACGTTTGAAAACGACGTGGTGCGGGGACAGTTCGCTACGGAAGTTGCAGGCCAGACCATCTACCTTACGGTTGCCGGACACCTCGGGGCAAAAGACGGCTACGCCACCTTCGATCCAACCGAATTCAAGATCGGTGACCTGAGCATTCCGGTGTCACTGGTCAACCCCGCGCTACAGAAGAAGATGGCCGAGCAGCGCGACCGCATGAAGCTGCCCGATTTCATCAGCGACGTGCGCGTGGAGAACGGAGAACTGGTGGTGAGGCAGAAGTAAGTCGCTGTTGGCTGTTGGCTTTTGGCTCTTAGCTGTTGGCTTTGGACGCTTGGTCCTGAGTCTCTACTCTTTTTCTCGCCTGGGAAAAGCCAATATCCAAAGCCAACAGCGCTCTATCGATTCGCCAAGTACGTTCGGCTGATTTTGTCGTGCCAGCAGAGGGTGTCTTCGTCAACGAAGGCCCAGGCGAAGCCGAGTCCGGCGGAGAGGCACGAGATCAGCATGGCCATCGTCCTTACCCGGCGGATGTTGCGGTTCGTCGCGATGCCCTCGAACGTGGCCAGGCGAATGCGCGCCATCAACATGCCCGGCGTCGCAGCGGCGTGCACCAGGAACAAGTAGTGGTACGCGGTCCAGAAGATCGCAGGGACCACGAGGGCCGCGACCAGCATGGGCTTGGTCTGGGGCAGAGCGCCGGCGAAGTTCAGCACGATGCCGGCGAAGACGGCGGTCGCGATCAGGATCAGCACGTTGTCGGCGATGCCAGCGAACACGCGCTGCGACACCGCGGCCACCTGTATCGGTACGTCTACTTCCTGCTGTGCCGACATGGCTTCCTGGTGCGCCGGTTCCAGCGAAATGCCGCCGAGCGGCAGTTCGATCTGTTCGGTCTCTTCCGGAACGTCCATGATGCGCGGCCGGTTCAGGATCGGCTCGGCCAGTTCGTCGCGGCTGGGCGGAGGCGGATCGAAGCTGAGCAGCCGTGGGAATTCGATGACCTTGCGCTCGCGCTTCTTTTTTGGAGGCGGCGCGGGAGCTTCCTGCACCGGAGTGGGCAGAGACTCCTGCAGCGGTTCAGCCCAGTTTGACTCGGTTGAAGGATCGGCAACCGCGTCCATGCCCGGGTTCAACGCCGGTTCGGCACGGGGTTCGGCGCTGGCGGACGCAGCCGGGCCGGGGACGTCAAACTCGTCCCCGAATGACGGCGCAACGGGCTCCTCGTCGAACTGCTCACCGGGCTGAGCTTCGAACTGGGGCTCTGGCTCCATCACGGGCGCGGTGGCTGACATCACGGCGCGATGGGTCGAGCGCTCGAAGTCGAGGCTCATGGTGAACTGCCCGGCCAGGCGCTCCTTGCCTCGACGGTTGCGGTACTGGTCGAGCTTGGAGGAAAGCGTGTCGCGCCACGCCTCGGCCTGCTGCGACAGGTTGCGATCGAGTTGCGCGCGGCGTTCGCGGCGCGAGATCCGCTCCACCTGCGGATCTTCTTCTACGGTGAGGTCGGGTGTTCTTTCCGAGGGGCCCAATGAGATGCTCCGGTAGCAGTCCGGTCGCTGTGACGAGATCAGGCTGCTTTCGAATCGTTCTTCGCTGTCGTCCCAGGCTTCCGGTTCGGTCAGCATAATTTCCGGTTGGGAGGACAAAGAGGCCGCGCCGCGCGCGCCACTGCGGGCGGGACACACACAGAGCTGGTGACCGCAAAGCGGACAAGCCATTGCCGGGTTGAGAGAAGGCCAGAGCGAGCGGCGAGTCACAGGCGGCAACGATTCTTTTGCTTACCGGGCTCTCCGCATGCTACCTTCCGGTTTTCCCTGCGACGCGAGCCGCGTGGGACCGTTGCGTGTACCCGATGACTGTCCGCATTCGAATCTTTATCACTACTGTCCTGCTTTGTCATCTGTTTCTCGCACATAGCCGGTTAATCAGCCAGCTACATGGGACAGAGAACGGCGGCAGCACGGCCACGGCGGAGCCCGCTGCGACCTCCACCAAACCAGGCGAACCTGTCACCATCCAGGCCCGCGAACAGGAGAAGATTGGCGATCTCTACAAGCTGCGCGGCGACGTGGAGATACATTTCCGCGGATTCGTGCTCAAGGCCGACGAGATCACGTACGACGACCTCAGCGGCGAGGCCACGGCGACCGGCAACGTGATTTTTGCCGGCGGCCCGCATGACCAGCACATAAGAGCCACCCACGGCCACTACAACGTCATCACCGAGACGGGGAAGTTCTTCAACGTCGAAGGATCGACCGGCGCGCGACTGCGTGGGCGCGGCGTGGTACTCACCTCCTCGAATCCGTTCATCTTCACCGGCAAGGAAGTGGAGCAGCAGGGGCGCGACAAGATCATCGTGCGCAGTGGAAAGGTCACCTCCTGCAAGCTGCCGAACCCGAAATGGACGTTCAACGCTGGCGAGGTGGTGGTCGTGCCCGGCGAAAACGCCAGGATGTACAACAGCACCTTTCATCTGTTCGGCATTCCCATCTTCTACTTCCCTTTCGTGGAGCACCCGGTGGAGCGACTGCCACGGCAGACCGGGTTCCTGGTCCCGCACCTCGGCAACTCAACTACGAAGGGTTTTATCGCCGGCGAAGGTTTCTACTGGGCAATCAACCGCAGTACAGACGCCACGTTGGGCGTGGAATATTACTCGCGTCGCGGCTGGGCGCAGCGCGGCGAGTTCCGGTGGCGGCCTAGCGACTCTGCGTTCCTGAACTTCAATATCTATGCCGTTGCCGATCGCGGCGTGCAGACCACCCAGACGATCTTCGTGCCGGGAGTCGGCAACGTCACGACTCCCAAGAACCAGAAGCAGGGGGGACAAGAAGCGCACCTCGATGGCGAGGCGCAGTTGCCCTATGGCTTCCGTGGCGTGGTCAGCATCGACTACCTGAGCCAGTTCATCTTCCGCGCGGTGTTCGCCGAGCGCTTTACGGAGGCGATCAACTCGGAGGCCAAGTCCATCGCGTTCGCCTCGAAGTCGAAGCAGGGGTTCTCGTTCAACGCGATGTCATCTCGTTACCAGAACTTCCAGAGCACGCAGACGGGCGACGTTATCACCATCGTGCACGCACCGGGTATCGAAGCCGGCAGCACGGACCAGAAGATCGCGAATACGCCCTTCTACTACGCGTTCGACAGCTCGTTCGAGGGCCTCTCGCGCCGCGAACCTAATTTCGTCACCGCAGACGCAGTCGGTCGTTTCGACGTCGTGCCGTCTGTTTCCATGCCGCTGCACTGGAAGGGCTGGGGATTTCGTCCGGAACTGACTCTGCGAAACACGTTCTATACCGAACGGCTGAACCCGTCATCCACGGGCATCGGATCGCCGCAGCCGGACACGATCAACCGCCGCGCACTGGAAACGGCGTTCGAGATCAGGCCTCCGGCGGTGGACAAAGTGTTTGCCCGTCCGCTACGCAATTACAAGATCAAGCACGTGATCGAACCGCGCTTCACCTACCGCATGGTCAGCGGTGTCAACAACTTTCAGAATATTCTGCGCTTTGACGAACGCGACGTACTGAGCGACACCAACGAGATCGAGTACGGACTGGTGCAACGCCTGTACGCGAAACGCATGCCGCGCCCGGGTTGCGAGCCTCTGGAGAAGCCCGAGCGGGAGAAGAAACAAAGCGAGAACAGCGAGTCGCAGGACCAGGCGGGAGTACCTCTGGAAACCGTACAGGTGCCCGCTCCGGGGTGCGACAATCCGCCGGCCCGCGAGCTCATCAGCTGGGAATTGTCGCAGAAGTATTTCTTCGATCCCGAGTTTGGTGGAGCACTGGTGAATGGCCGGCGTAACGTTTTCACCACTTCGGTGGCGCTGACCGGCATAGCTTTTTTGACCGAGCCCAGGCGGTTTTCTCCCATCGTGTCGCGGCTGCGCATGTACACCGGACGCTTCGACGTCGACTGGCAACTGGACTACGACACCCAGAAGAGCCGCATCAATGCCAGCACTACGTTGCTGGGTTACCACTTCCTCACGAACTTCGCCTTCGGCGCCGGTCACGCATTCCTGCAGACGCCGGGTGAAGTGTTCGTCAGCCAGCCTATCCCCACGCCTTCGAAGTTCAACCAGTTCCGGCTGCAGTTGAATTACGGAAACCCAAACCGGCGCGGGCTCAATGCTGGCGGACTGGTCGGCTTCGACGCGAACATGAATTTCCTGCAGTATTCCGCCGTCCAGACCACCTACAACTGGGACTGCTGCGGTATCACGTTCGAATACCGCCGCTTCAATTTCGGCAACGTCCGCGATGAAAGCCAGTACCGCTTTGCCCTCACGCTGGCCAACCTTGGAACGTTCGGCACGCTGCGAAAGCAGGAGAGACTGTTCTGATTGCAGATTGCAGATTGTTGATTGCAGATTGCAGATTCGCTCTGATGCTGGCGGCCTCTCTCGGTGCGGGTCTGCCATTTTTTGCCACCTAGGTGAGCTGTTCTGAAATCTGAAATCTGCAATCAACAATCTGCAATAATGTTTTTATGTTCTTGCAGGAAAAACGGGACCTTCTGTTTCAGCAGTTGAATGCCGCCGGTCGCTTGCTGGTGGCTTATTCGGGTGGGGTGGACTCGGCTTACCTGGCGTGGGCCGCGCATGAGGCGCTGGGAGACAAGATGCTGGCGGTCATCGCCGACTCGCCTAGCCTGGCGCGTACGCATCTGGCGGACGCGCTGGCATTCGCCAACCAACACGGCATCCCGACGGAAGTGGTCACGACGGCTGAAATGGACCGCCCCGAGTACGCGCGCAACGACTCGCGCCGCTGTTTTTTCTGCAAGGATGAGCTTTTTACCGTGATGGAGAAGTTCCGTGCCGAGCGTGGATTTGAGCATATTGCTTACGGCGTAAACGCCGACGACACGCATGATTTTCGTCCGGGCCAGCAGGCCGCAAGAGCGCATGGCGTCGTCTCTCCGCTGGCGGACGCGCAACTCACCAAGCAGGATATTCGCGAACTGGCGCGCGAGGCAGGCCTCAGCGTCTGGGACAAGCCGGCTTCGGCTTGCCTGTCGTCGCGCATAGAGTATGGCCGCCCGGTCACAATCGAGGCGCTGAACGCGGTCGAGCGCGGGGAAGATTCACTGCGCGCTCTCGGATTCCGCCAGTTCCGCGTCCGGCACCATGGCCAGATAGCTCGTATCGAGATCGCTCGCGAAGAATTGCCGAAGGCGCTCACGATCGAAATGGCCGCCGAACTCACGCGCGTGTTCAAGGAATTGGGCTTCACCTACGTCACGCTGGACCTCGAGGGTTTTCGTTCTGGGTCGATGAACGCGGTGCTGCCCAAGGAAGTTCTGGAGAAGAAGTGAGCGAACCTGCAGCATTGGCGAAGGCTTTCTGTCTCGGCCGGCCCCCGGATGCAATGGTTGCATCCCCGGAGGGCTTTGCATCATCTTGATTCTTTCCGTTGTCCGCTGCTGATGGCGGTAACCGCCTCACTGATGAATTATCTCGATCAGTGAAGTCATCCTGAAAGCTTGTGACTTTTTCGAGTGTTGTCATCAGCGACGAGGAACTTTTACCGAAGTAACGCTGTTGATGAACGTAGGGGTTTCTCGCTGCGCTCGGAATGAGAAAGAGCGTGGAATAGGTGGAAGGCTGAAAAAGTCACAACGCTGAGGGCGCAAAGTCTGAACGCAGCGAAGGAAGTATGCATCTTGCCTGCATGGCTGTCCTGTGCGCCGGGTGCATGAATCCTTTACTCCGCGTTGCTCCGTTCAGGGTGACACGTTGGCCAACCCGGAAAAATAGCTTTTCAGGTCTCCGGCGGCGCATTCGCAACCGGAGGTTGAGGGAACTGTTCACTGATGAAATCGACCGCGCTTCAACAGGGGCGCATTCAGGCCATTGATTTTGCCCGCATGCTCGCGACCATATTCATGATCCAGGGGCATGCGCTGGATGTGCTGTTGGCACCCCAGTATCGCCAGGGTAATTTCTACGACAGTTGGCTCTTTCTCCGCGGTCTCACCGCCCCGATGTTCCTCGTGTTGGCGGGGTGTTCGTTCACGCTGGCATCAAGGCCGGGCGAGGACGCCATGTTCGGGGCGCCTGCAACCGCGTGGCGGCGCGTGAGGCGCTTTGTCGGTCTAATACTGATCGGGTACGTCATGCACATGCCGGTGCGCTGGTTTTCAGACCTGCGCTACGTGGACAGTGCGGCTCTGCAATTGTGGGCGCAGGTTGATGTTCTGCAGTGTATCGGCGTAAGTCTGCTGGGCCTGCAGGTGCTTGCGCTGATCACGAGAAACGCGTGGCGCTTTGCGGTCGCAGCGAGCGTGATTGGTTCTCTCGTGGTGCTGATTTCACCTCTGGTGTGGAGTTCGGCAGCGGTCAGCCGTCTTCCTCTGCCGCTAGCTGCCTATCTGAACGGCAATAGCGGTTCCCTGTTTCCGATCTTTCCCTGGTCCGGCTACGTGTTCCTCGGCGCTGCCATCGGCTATTTGTGTGCGACGCGGCCTCAACGCGTGAGTGCCATGCTGGCGCTCGGCGGGGTGATGCTGGCGGCGGGCGGCATTGTGCTGCAGAAAATTCCGTGCACGCTCTACGGGCCGATGGATTTCTGGAGGACAAGCCCAAACGTGGTCCTGGTTCGGCTCGGAGGCGTGTGCCTGCTGGTTGCTGTCCTAGGTCTGGCTACCCGCTGGATTCCAAGCCTGACTTCCCCGTCGAAGGTACTCGGACGCGAGTCGCTGATCGCCTACGTGGCGCACGTTTTCATCCTTTACGGATCAAGCTGGAACATCGGAGTTCGACAGGCCGTTGGGGCCACCCTCAACCCGGCTCACACGCTGCTGGCGATCGTGTTGCTCACGTTGGCCTCGGTGGCGGTCGCGTTCTTCTGGCATGGCTGCAAACGCGCTGCGGGCAGGCAAATCAGCAGATCCAGCGTCCCACAGCCGCAACCCGAGCGTGCTTGATTGCGCGTTCGGGATGGCTGTTGAGGAATGTTGAACAGCTTACCTGAAACTGGCGCTCCTGAACTTGGTCCGGAAATCCTCGCCCTGCATTTCGATCTTCTTGCACATCTCATGCAGGCGGCTGCGCATGCGTTCGGTGATGCGGTCGCCGAGGGTGGCTTCGGAATTCGCGCGTTCGGCGGCGGCCTTCGAGCGCAGATCGCGTGAGGCTGCGAGGTCAACGGTGTTCGCGGGTGGCGCATCGGCGAGGTTCGTCGTGATGATGGTGGTGCGCTCTTCGTTGTAGCGGGTGTTGAGGATAAGGCTGACGGTATCCCAGACCCACTCGCTCGGCTTCACCGCTCCCAACTCGTCCAGCACGAGAACTTCGGCTTCCATAACCGGGCGAAGCACGTCCATCTCGGTGGTTTCGACTGATGCGTTGTACGAGTTCTGGATCTCTTTCAGAAGTTCGCGATAGTCATAAAAGAGACAACGGACGCCTTTGCTGCGGATGAGTTCTTTGGCGATACCGACAGCGAGGTGAGTCTTGCCCGTACCGATCGGACCGGTGAGCAGCAGTCCGGCGTGGCGGTCGAGCGGGTACTCGCGAACAAAGCCGCGCGCGTCCATGAGCGCCTTATGCATGGCCATCTCGTACTTGCCCGGCACGATATCGAAGTTGCTCAATTCGCAGTGTTCGTAGCGGCGGGGAATCCGCGCCGCGGCAAGCATGTTGTCTGAGAGGCCCTGCGCACGGCAGTCGCAGCGCACGACGCGCGTGATGGTGCGCCCGCGTTCCTGGCGCTCTACCTTCTTAAACCCGGAGTCGTCACAAAGAGGACATGTCGGCATAGCTATTGCAGATTGTAGATTTCAGATTGCCGATTGAAAACTGGGCATATCGTTCTGAACGGGTGCATTCTCTTCCACGAACTCACAGTTCGACTGCATGAAATCTGAAATCAACAATCTGCAATCTACAACGCCTTTCCCGAATTGAGAGTACGGAAACTGAATTTACGCCGACCTTAGATTGCGCGCAACCAGCGTCTCACCTTAGCACTCTAATTGGCTGAAGCAGGCGTGCCCTCCCGATCGCTCGCGGCATCCTGGCTGTGCATTCTTGCACGCGTCCCGGCCCAATCCCCAGGCTTACGGAGTGTTTCCATGGCTGTATCTTCCGCCAATGTGTCTTTGAATGCCGGTTTCCGCATCAACTTTCCCCCGCGCGAGTTCGACCCAGCGCGGGACTTGCCGAAGGGATTTCTGGAATTCCTGCAGCCGCTGCATGAACGTTTCACGCCGCGACAGCGCGACTTAGTTGCAAAACGAAAGCAGGTGCTCGATGCGTCGCTGAAGGGACATAAGCCCAACCACCTGCCGCCCTCGGAAGCCACTCACGCTAAGTGGGCCATCGAGTTGCCGGGTTGGTGCGCAGATCAGCGCAACCAGATGACCGGTCCGGCCGACGAAGCCGACATGTGCGTGAAAATGTTGAACTCTGGCGCGCCCGGCGTGATGCTCGACCTGGAGGACTCGCTTGCGAACGAGTGGTCGCATCAGGCCAAAGGCGCCGAGAACATCCTCGCATCCCTGCGAGGCGCGCTGACTTACTACGACCAGAAACGCGGTCGCGAAGTGAGCATCCAGCCAAGCAAGACGGTGATCTGGATTCGTCCGCGGGGCCTGCATCTCTCGCAGGGTGGCGTGATTCCAAACGAGATCACGTCGGCTTCCCTCTTCGACCTGGCCCGGCTCGTGTATCAGATCGACGCAGCCGAAATGAAGCACCCGCTGGCGATCTACATCCCCAAATCCGAGTCCGCCGAAGAAGCATTCTGGTGGCGCGACCTGTTCCAGACGTTCGCCGCATTGAAGGGCTGGCCACGCGATTACATCAAGTGCATGGCGCTCGTCGAGTCGCACCCGCTCGCCTTCCAGATGGAAGAGTTCATTTACAACCTGCGCGACCACATCCTGGGCCTGAACCTCGGCCGCTGGGATTACATGGCCTCGCTCATACACTTCAATTTCAACGATGCCGAGTGGGTTCTGCCCGACCGCAACACCATCCCGCACGACGTTGCGTTTTTCCAGAACCTGCGCGAGCTCATGCCTGAGATATGCCACCGGCGCGGCATTCTCGCCATTGGCGGCATGACCGCTCTCTACCCGAGCCGCGAAGACCCCGAGTTGAACGCCCGCGCGCTCGCCATCCTGGAGAAAGATAAGAAGAACGAGGCCAATGCGCGCATGGATGGCGCCTGGACGGGGCATCCGGACCAGAACCAGATCGCGGTAGACCAGTTCCCGTATCCGAACCAGAAAGAGAACCTGCGAGAAACGTTTGAACGTTATCCCAACCTGCGTCCGGTGCCGACCGGGGTGGGAACCAAGACGCTGAACGGAACACGCGCCGCCATCCGTACGGTCATTCGTTACCGAAACGGCGTGGTGAATGGCAAGGGCGCCAGCCTGCTCGACGGCTACATGGAAGACCTTGCGACCGACCGCATCTACCGACTGATGATCGGTCAACGCATGAAGCACGGCAAAAACGCGGGTGTGGTGGACGAGCAAGGCAATACTGTGGACCACACGCCCGAACTGATCACGCGTCTGTTTGACGAGGAACTTGAAAAGCTCATCGCCAATCCGGCGCGCCAGGACCTGGGGACCCCGGAAACATTCCGCGAAGGAAGACGCATCGGCGAAGACATGGTCAGGAGCGGAGAATTCAATCCCATTTAGCTTTCAGCTTTGGGCCTTGAGCTATGAGCTGTGAAATGCTTCGGCGATGTTAGCCGAAGCCCAAAGCCCAACGCCCAAAGCGCTTTTGGAGCTGTACATGAGTACGAATGGAAAACTTGACGGCAAGTTCCCCGGACTGGAGATGACCTGGACCAAGGACGTGCGCTGGCACGGCGTGGTCCGGCCATATTCGCCGGAAGATGTTCAACGCCTGCGCGGAACGGTTCACGTGGAGCACACGCTGGCGCAGATGGGGTCGAAGCGCCTGTGGGACCTCGTCAACAGCGAGCCTTACGTGCACGCGCTCGGCGCCATGACCGGCAACCAGGCGGTTCAACAGGTGAAAGCCGGGCTGAAAGCCATTTACGTCAGCGGCTGGCAAGTTGCAGCCGACGCCAATGAAGCAGGCCAGGTGTATCCAGACCAGAGCCTTTATCCGGCGGACAGCGTGCCTCAACTGGTGCGGCGCATTAACAACGCACTCATAAGGGCCGACCAGATCCATCATGCCGAAGGCAAGAACGGCATTCACTGGTTCGCACCGCTCGTGGCCGATGCCGAGGCCGGCTTCGGAGGCGTGCTCAACGCATTCGAACTTACCAAGGCGCTGATTGAAGCCGGAGCTGCGGCCGTCCACCTCGAAGACCAGTTGTCGTCGGCGAAGAAGTGCGGTCACATGGGCGGCAAGGTCCTGGTTCCGACCGTGGAAGCCGTGCAGAAACTCGTCGCAGCGCGACTGGCTGCGGACGTCTGCGGTGTGCCGACGCTGATCGTCGCCCGCACCGACGCCATGAGCGCGCAGCTCATCACCAGCGACGTCGATCCGCACGACGGCGACTTCATCATCAGCGGTCCGCGCACGTATGAAGGATTCTTCCGCGTTCGCGGCGGTTTGGACGCGGCCATCGCCCGCGCGCTGGCCTACGCGCCTTATGCCGACATGCTGTGGTGCGAAACCAGCGAACCGGACCTTAATGACGCGAAAAAGTTCGCGGAAGCAGTTCACGCCAAGTTCCCGGGCAAACTGCTGGCCTACAACTGCTCGCCCTCGTTCAACTGGAAGAAGAAGCTCAACGACAAGGACATCGCGCGCTTCATTCCGACGCTGGGCGAGATGGGCTACAAGTTCCAGTTCATCACGCTCGCCGGGTTCCACTCGTTGAACCTGTCCATGTTCGAACTGGCACGTGGTTACAAAGATGCCGGCATGACCGCCTATTCGCGCCTGCAGGAGAAAGAGTTCAGCCGTGAGCGCGAGTACGGTTACGAAGCGGTGAAGCACCAGCGCTTCGTCGGAACCGGCTACTTTGACGAGATCGCCACGCTCATTTCCGGTGGCACCGCATCAACGCTGGCGCTGCACGGCTCGACGGAAGAAGAACAGTTCGAGACCGGATCGGCCGCGGCACCGGCTCACGCAGGCGGACCCGACGCGGGATGCCAACCGATTCTCGGTGAGTGCCCGAACGACGAAAGCTCACATGGCCTCGTCAGCGGACCGGCGCCGGCAAAGAAGCGTGAAGAAGTAGCGTAACCTCGGCCTGCGCCCCGATCGCGCCTGCCCACACAACGGAAACCGCGTTGTGTGGGCCACTTTTTTGCGGTTGTTGACCATTACGACGCGTCAGCCGCGCGAACGTGGTCGCGGAACACTGCCCTGACCGTCCTCAAGCTGCGGTGTGAACGCGAGCGCTGGCCCATTCGCAGGAGAGGCGCTATAGTTTCAGGCCGCAACAGAAAGGCGATCCGCCATGCTTACCGACCTGCGCAAGAAGCTGAAGCCCTTCTATACCGCATCTGCCAAAAAGGCGGCACTCATCGAGGTTCCCGCGGTGCAGTGCCTCTCGATCGAAGGAAAGGGTTCGCCGGAGTCGGACGTATTTCACCGCAGCATCGAGGCGATATACGGCAGCGTGTACACGCTGAAGTTCGGGTTGAAGAAGTCCACGAAAGGCAAGCGCGACTTCAATATCATGCCCCTGGAAGGTTTCTGGAGCGTCGCGAACGGAAAGATTGGCGAGCCGGGCCCGCGCGAACTGTGGCAATGGAAGCTCATCATCGTCGTGCCCGACTGGGTCTCGGACGAGCAGGTGAAAGCGGCGACCACCCAATTGAAGTCGGAGAAAGCCAATCCCGTGATCGATGGCGTTCGCCTGGAGCGCATTGAGGAAGGCCGTGTTGTGCAGATGCTGCATGTCGGCCCGTACGCGACGGAACCCGTCACGGTCGCCTCGATGCTGGCGTACGCTGAGTCCGAGGGCTACACCTGCGCCGGCGGACACCACGAGATCTATATGTCCGACCCGCGACGCACTGCTCCCGAAAAGATCAAGACTATTCTGCGGCACAAGGTGCAGAAGAAGGGCGCGGCAGCGGGTGCCGGACTGTGAGCCGCGATTTCGTACACGCCACCTGCTGCTTCAGAGAAATTTCACTCCCCGGACGTTTTTGTTCACGACGAAGACGCGCAGGTTGTTGGAGTCGGCGTCGGCCGGGACGATGAAGAAGCCGAGTTTTTGCGGGTTGTAGGCTTCGGTGGTGCCTACGAGTTTCTCGCCGTCGGCGAAGGTGATCTCCATCTTGCGGCCGTGCTGTAGCGGGTTGGCTTCAGACGCGTTCGGCTTGTGGGCGCGGTTTCCGTCGAAGTCCTTGACGAAGAAGACGGCCTTCACGTTCTTCAGTTCCACGCGCACGCCGCGTTCGGCAAGCGAGTCCTGCTGCGCCGAAATGTTGAAGGCGTCGCGCATGGCGGAGAAATCATACACATAGCCTTTCAGTCGTTCGCCGGAAAGCAGGGCGACAACGACTTTACTGCGCTGGACTGCTGGGCTGGGCTGGCTGGACATACATTTTGCTCCCACCGGCACTGCTGCGGTGGCGAATAGTAGCGCAGGAATCGCCTAGGGTTAAGCAAAATCGGCGACCGTCGCGTTACCACAGCGCGACGACTTACGGTTCCGATTGCCTACGTCCGCGAGACTGACGCGGGGGAGTCGCGCGAAAGTTGGTACGCAGACGCAAAAAGGCCGCCCTCCGATAAGGCGGCCTTTCGCAAGAATGGCACTCTCCACCCCGGTTCGGGCCATTCGTGTACGAAGCAGAACTGCGTTTGGATGTCCGGCACGGCGCAACCAACCGACGCCTCCTGAGCTCTCAACGCCGTCCGTTGCATCCAGAGTTGAAAGGGATTGTGAGGCCAAACGCGTCCCAGCGGAAATTCAAAATTTTTATCGGCAGCATACGTGCCGCTTATCGTTTGACTCTGAGCAGGCGGGGCGGCGAGATGCCGGCGGCTGTTACGAAGGCTTGTGTCGTCCCTCCGGGACTCGGGACAAGTTCCACTCTCGACCGGGGGCTGACACCCCCCGGCTATATACCCCTTCGGGGCTGAAAGCGTTTTTTCCGCTGATGCGCCCGCGGGGCTGAGAGCGGGTGTTTCTGTCCGCTCACGCCCTGCGGGGCTGAATCTGCTTTTACTTGGCTGCTTTTACTTGGCTGCTTTTACCTGGCTCCGCCGAAGCGGTAACCGATGCCGAACTGAATGATTGGGTAGTACTTGAACGGAGTGGCGTCATTGCTGAGGCGCTGCTGTTCGGCGGCCACATGGCTCAGGAACGTCGGATCGGTTGCCGCGTCGATGCAATTGGTGTTGTAAGCCTGGCAGGCGCTGCCTGTGAAGTTCAGTTTCACGTCGGGCGAGCCCTGGAACGCGACTCCGGCGTCGAAGTTGAAAGTGATGCGGCGTCCGCTGCGCGGCACGAAGTTGCCGTATCCGAACAGCAACATCGGCGCAACTTTGTTCAGCGTCAGTTTGCCGGTGCCTCGGATCGGGTTCGTGCTGCTGCTGAAATAGGTGTGGCCATTCAGGTCGAACGAGTTCCCCTGGCCCACGGAAGTGTCGGCGTTCAGCTGATTGCCGTTATAGAGCATCACGCCCGGGCTGAGGTGGAACCCGCCGGCGAACGGGAAGAAATCCAGCGTGGTGTGCACCGAACGCAGGTTCAACGTGCCCTTGTAGCTGATGCCGTCCTTGTCGAAGTCGTGGTTGTAGTTGAAGGCGTTGAACCCGACGCGCACGTTCGTCTTGCGGCTGGTGGCGAAGGCCACATCGCCGCCGAAGCCCAGCGTCGACGTGGTGAACCCGATGCCGACTCCCGATTTCCAGTCGCTCGTAGAAGCGTTCGATGACTTCTGCGAGGTGGAACCACTCGCGTCGCCCGCAAAAGCGCAAGCGCAGAACACAGCCAGAATGCAGCACAGCAGGACCGCAAATTTGCCTTTGCTCACAGTAATCTCCCAGGTATCTAACTGCTATTTTTCCTTGCAAATGAAAGGAAGCGAGCGATTGTATCGGGACGCGACGGGTCATCACAAGACTGTTCACCCACAGTTCACGCACTTCTAATGTTCTCTTAATCTATTTCTAAGAATGGCAGCTACGGGAACTGTAGAAGCGTTAGCTGCCACCCTCCGTGCCTCGCGATTTGTGAAGCAAACGGTCACCTACACACCCCAGAGCCGGTGAACAAGGAGGATGAGCACGGCTATCGGCACGGCGACGGCCGCAACCGCAGCGGCCACGATGACGAACAGGAATAGCCAATCGGAGAACTCCTGGCGTTCGCGGGAGACTGAGGCATCGCGCTGCAGCAGCCGAAAATTCTTGCGATTGGACTTCCACGCGACGTCGAAAACGTCCCCGAACAGCGGGATTGCGCCAAGCACGGTGTCGATTCCGATATTGGCCAGCATGCGGGCCTGTGTCACGCGCGGCACGCCGCGCTGCCAGGCGGAGAACACGATTAGGAATGAGGCCAGTCCAGTGATTACGTCGCCGAGGCCGGGAATGAGGCCGATCAACGGGTCGAGGCCGAACCGTATGCTGGTGCCGGGAAGATGGAAAACGTCGTCGAGCAACGACGCGAGCATCTGCAGGGTCTCGTCGGACAGCTGAGAGGCGCGACGTTCCTCGGTGGGCGTGTACACCGAATCGGGTTCGAGTGGCCGGGGCATGGTTGATAGTTAGATGTGAGATTTCAAGGCGTTGGTCCGGTGTGCCCGGTTCTCGGCGTGCCTCCGGCACTTAGTCGTCTTGCCCGCTCCTACCC
>JAEZPW010000319.1 GCA_023441255.1 Acidobacteriota bacterium | reverse complement strand
CAGACGACCAAGGGTAAGCAAAGGGATCGCGGGAACGTTGAAGCCGCGCTCGAGGCATTCCAGACTAGCCTGCATTCCTTGCTGGCCGTAACCAAGCTTGAGAAGCTTTTCTCCAAGCCCTGGCCCGACGAAGCTATTGCCGTGCTGCCGTCGGAAAGCGACCAGAATGCAAGGGCGGTCTGGTGCACCGCGCTCGCCTGGTGCGCCATGACCGCGGTCGGTGTTCTGCTCGATCCCTCCGACCCCGACCACGCTGTCGCAGCTCGGATCGATGAACTGCGGCTGCGTGAACCGATGGCTGACGCGTTCGAGTCCGCGGGATTGGGTCTGGATGAGAAGTGGAGAGCCGCGGCGCGCGTTCGTGCCGCATTTGCTCACGCGCCGGGGCGGCCCGGTTTCGAAGTCGTTTCCAAGGGCACCGCGACTCCGTTCACGTGGCTCCATGATCCCGAGATTGCGTGGCTGATCGGAGTCCACGAGCACGAAGGTATGCGCTATTTCAACAAGGAGCAGTACGAGCGATTCCTGTGGTGGATGGCGCTACGACGCATGCTGGTCCTCGGTCCCACTCCCGACCGCGAAGCCGTTCGCACCTTGGAACGTGAACTCTATTCGCGCATGGCTGCCGCGTCCGAAGGCGGTTATCGCGTCGAAGCGTTGTTTGAAACGGGGCAGGAAAAGCCTGATCTTGCACCGCGGTCGTGAGTTCGATCAATGCAGACATTCGATCGAATGCAGAAAAAAGGGCGCTCGCGAGAGCGCCCTTTCCACAGCGACAAAGCTAGAAGTTGAACATGACCTGGAAATCGATTCGGCGGTTCGCCGACGATGAAAAGAAGCCCGTTCCGGCGAGCGCCGTTGATTGTCCAAAAAGCGTCGAGCTCAGGTTGCCGACCGGTGGAGCAGGGTTGACGTTGTTGAAGAGGTTGCGCGCTGACGCGCTGAATGTCAGGTTATAACGCTGGCCAGAACCTCCCATTCCCATCGCGCCGCGCATTCCGCCCATCGGACCGCCCGGACCTTGATCATGGCCGCGTCCACCTCCCGGTCCTCCCGGGCCTCCCGGGCCACCCATGCCGGCACTGGGTCTCTCAGTTTTCTTGCCAAATCCGAAGGTCTTGCTGACCCGCAGATTTGTGCTGAAGAACGCGGGACCAACGGCATAATTCATGGGTATTCGCGCCTGGCCTGCAGCGGGCTTCAGGTCGAAGCACCCGAACCCTGGTTCGTTCCTGACGTTGTCGGCCAAGGAACTGGCGGTGCAGAACGCCGGCCGGTCGTTGTAGATGTTGTCTCCGTTCAGGTCGTCACCAATGATGATGTTGAACGGGCGACCCGAGTTCGCAATGATGAACGGATTCAACCTGAACCCGTACGGCAGCCCAATGGTACCGCCGATCATGCCACGATGACGCACATCAAAAGCAGAACGGCCCCAGTCGGCGGCAAGATTCCCTGGATCAGATGGGAAGCTGCCGGCGCCCCCGGTGTTGCTGTTTGCATAGCTGAGGGAGTACCAGCCGAAGAGAGATATCGCTTTGCCGATCGCGAGATTCGTGTTCGCCATCAATTGATTCTGCTTGAAGGTGCCTGCAGACTGATATTGATAGATGTTTCCCACGTCGCCGTACGGCCTGACTCCATCGACCGGAGCATTGATGTTTTCCGAAACAAGCTGATGCAAGCCGCGCGAACCGATGTACGTCACGGCAACTTTTGACGCCTTCAATATCTGGCGTTCAAGTGTAACGGCCGTTTGCATCGTGTAGGGCGCCTGCAGGTCCGAGGCAATCTGGTACGTAACCAGTTGAGACATCGCAGGATTGTTTGCGGCCACGGCCTTGATTTCGTCTAGAGAGGGCACGTTCGGATAGAAATTCGGGTTATTCACCACGTACTGCTGCTGATTCGTGCCGTTGAGTCGCTCTGCCTGCATGACCAATCCCTGGGAGAACCGGTCATAGAATATGCCGACGCCGGCCCGCAGCACGGTCTTGGGCGTTCCGCTCCCGCCCCCCAGGGCCCACGCTATGCCGACGCGGGGAGCAAAGTCTGCGTGGTCGTTGATGTTGTTCTGCGCCTCGTAACGAAGACCATAGCTCAACGTGAATTTTGGACGAAGTCTCCAGTCATCCTCGAAATAGAGACCCGCGTCGACCTGGCTCACGATCGCGAGGGGAGTTCCAGCGGTGATTGAAAACCGGTCCGCTCCGCCGCACACCGTCCGCCCCGTGTCAGGATCCGTGTCGCATGTGTTCCTTATCTGATCCCCCGTCAACCCCTGAGCCAATCCCTGTTCGGCGATTCTGTACGCGAGCATGGAAGTGAACGTGAAGGCGCCGTTGTAGTTGTTGTTCGCGATTTCGTTGTCGCGATTCAGCCGAAGCCGGCCGCCGAATCTGAAAAAGTGATTGCCGTGGAGCTTTGAGGTGTAATTCTGAAGCTCGTAGTGTTCTGAGACATCGGTGCTTCGGCCAACGCCATTTCCGCCACCGGTGAACTGGTCCAGTACGGAAATAGTCGGATCGAAGGTCAGTGCCGTCTGGTTGCCGCTGTCGCGGTTGTACTGGAATCTGGTCTCGTTGATGGTGCTGGTATTGATCACCTGCGTATCGCTGATCTGCAGGTTGTGCTCAACGCTGTCGTTGTTGTAACCGTAGCTCGGAAGGTTGAACTGCCCAACCCCACTATTTTCGGCGCTTGAAGTTTCGTACTCGTAGCGCGCAGTGAGCGTGTTATTCGGCGTAATCTGGTAGTCAAAACGCGGGCTGATCTCGGTTCGAATGCGCGGGTTCAATACGGCCGCGCTGAAAGTGTAGGGTTGAAAATTCGAATCGAGTTGAGTCGCTGTGACTATCGCCGTGTCGTTAATATTCCGCCGGCCTACGTTGAAGAAGAATGAAGCCTTGCTTCCGAGCGGACCGCTGAAATTCCCGTTGAACATTTCCGTGTGGTAATCCGGAACCGTTGTCCCGGTGAAATACGGGTTCAGCGAGTTGAAGGCCGAGTTATTCAAGTTCAGCATGAACTGCCCGTGATACTGATCCTTGCCCGGCTTAGTGAACACCTCGACTCGCCCGAATCCAAGCCGGTCGTACTGCGCAGAGAACGGATTTTGATTCACGCGAACTTCGCGGATCGCAGACTTTGGCGGGAGCGTACCACCGGTGAAGCCGTCGATGTAAATCTGTCCGCCGTTCGGGCCAGCCGAAGGTCCTGCCAGGGCTTCAAGGTCAGATTGCAGTTCGTCCGGGTCGTCGGAGAGCGCTTCCAAATCCTTGCCCTTGATGACAATCGCGCTCGCGTTGTTATCGGAGGTGACGTCAACCTTCGTGCCCTGATCTTCAACCTCTACCGTTTGCTTTTCGACTTGAATCTCCAACGAGATGTCGAATTTCCTCGTCTGGCCGGCAAAAACATCGAAATCCGTTTGTTCGAATGGCGAAAAGCCCTTTGCGACCACGCGCACGGTGCACTTGCCCGCTGCAACATCCTTTACCTCGTAGGACCCGTCGTTGTCGGTAGTCGCGGAAAACGTCTTTCCCGTTGCGGTCGTGACAGTCACATTCGCATGCGCCATCACGGCGCCCGAAGGATCCGTCACGTGACCGCGTAAGCCGCCCGTCAAGTTCTGTGCAATGAGGGTCCCCCCCAACAGCACGATCGCCAAAGCTGATAAGAACAACCCTCTGCCGAACACCCGAAGCTTCATAACTCTCCTGAAAATCTCCATAGACACAACCGCTATTCGGTCTCAGGACCGCCGGAACTGAGATTCCACGGTGACAGCAACATCGCTGCCCTGTTGTCGTTCGGCGAAGCAGCCAGGATCGGCTCCACCCCCGTCAACAGCGTGATCGCAGTTACCTCGCCTGAGCCCTGCGGTTCTGTCGTGACTATCATCACGGCGTCGCCCTTCTTCAGATCTTTGAGCGTGACTGCCGGCATAGCATTGATAAGTTGTTGCATGTCTGCGCCCCCGGGACGCTGCGGCCTGCCGGCTCCTCCTGCCTGCATCGGTTCCCGCATGTGGCCACCTGGCGAACCGTTCGCCGGCCCCGTGGCACCCGGTTTGCCGTTCGGTCCTGTTCCCTTCAACCGCATTGCGATACGCTGCGCCACCATTGGGGGCAACTGGTGCATTTGTGAATCGTCTGTAATCTTCACCGTTAAGGGTTTCTTCGTGAGCAGGTCCATCACTGTGATCGTCTGGGCGGCAGTGTCGAGAGCAGATACTGTACCCGCGATATTCCGAAATGACCCGGCCACAAGTTCCTCGGCGGCGAGTTCGCTGCCGTCGGGGCTGCGGTTGCCGCGTGCACGTAACTGGTCGCCGGGCCTGATGTCTTTCAGCCTGGCGACTACCGCATCGTCAAAGTTCACGGACCCCGGCGCGTAACGTCGGATCACGGTTTTGTCTGAAGTCTGCACGGTAACCGTTCTGGTCGGGCCCGTCGAAATCACGATCGATCCGGTCGCCGGATCAACCGACTTCACCAGGCCGCCGACGCCGCGCTTCTCCCAATCCTGGCGCTCTCGTTCCTGCTTCTGTGCTATGTCACTGCTCTTCATGAGCACGACCGTCGTCGCGAGCAACGTCTTCGCATCGGCTCCTGCTTTGCCGCGCACCAACACGCGGTCGCCGGATTGGATTTCCTGCACCTGTGCGGGACTCGCTTGCTTGAGGTCCTTTTGGCCCGGCGCTATGCGCAAGACACGTGTCGAGTCCTGCACCTCAACCATCGTGTCATTGCCGGAATCAGGCGCGAGGACGAACTTATTGCCGGAAATGCTCTTTACGGTTCCGAGCACGCGTGCAGCGCCAGCCTGATTAGCCGTCGCTTGAGTATCCTGACCGGCTTCTGCCTTCGCGGTAACTGCCAGTGCCGAGACCAGAACCGCCATTCCTGCTATGACCAGAGTCGTCTTTTTGACTAGATACATTGCACAATGCCTTAAGTTTCTGCCTCACACACTTACGCAAAATGGCTGCGCACCCACGGTGCTCGACCATTGTTCGTGCCGGTTGCCTTGCGAGCGTTAGCTAACAGGTGTGGGCTCGTGAAAGCTACATACCTTTTGACGTATATCTTAGGCCAGTGTTACGCAATGACAGGTGTAAAGAAATGTAAATTTCCGAAGAGAAAAGAAACTGGGATAAGCGGGACTCGACAAGAGATCCGCCGTCATGGACTGAATCCACTCCCGGGTACGGCGTGTCCTACTTTTTCACGGTCGCCCGGTCGCGAATCCTGTTGTATTCCTGCCGGCTCAGCACATCCTTCGTCACGAGTTCGCCCGGAGCACCATAAGGACGGCTGGCGATGATCCTGTCCGCTTGCTCCTCGGTAATCCCCGGCAAGGTAGCGAGTTGCTTTCGGGTTCCAGTGTTCAGATCAACAAGATTGTTTCGCCCCATGCCTTCGCGAACGCCCTGCGCAATCGCCTTCGCATCTTGCTTGAGAGTCGCCGTTGCCTGCGCTGTCTTTTCGCGCAGTTCGTCAGGATTCTGTCGTGGACTGCACGCACTGCAACCCGAGAGAAAGAGAATCGAACCGCACACCAATGCCAGCACTGTTGCAACCCGCAAGCGCATGATCGTTGGATGCATTCGTCCGTTCCGGCGGCAAGTTTGCCAGCGGACGCAAGCAGCGCATGGAGCGAGTTGCAGCCAACGAAACACATCGCCTCAGCTGCCTGCCTGCGAAACCTGCTTTGTCATCGCAGTTTCTTCGCGGCAGGTAGCCGCAATCCGCCTGAGCGCGGGCAGAATATCGCCAAACTGCGGCCCCGTTTCCGGTCTGCCAAACTCGAAATAAACGCGACGGTACAGCTCATAGAGATCGTCGTAAACTGCCTGCGCCTGCGGTTCAGGCTCATACACCGTGAACTTCGGACATATCTGCTGCTGAGCCTCGTCAATCGTCCGGAAGGTCCCTGCTGCCATGAACGCGAAGATCGCAGATCCCAGGCTTGTGACTTTTTCGCTCGGAACCAGCACGGGCCGCCCAAGAACGTTCGCATAGACCTGGTTCAGAAAAGGATTTGCCTGCGGCACGCCGCCGCCATTGATAACTCGAGTGGTGGGCGCACCGTACTCGGCCATTCGATCCAGAATCACACGCGTATGGAACGCTGTACCCTCAATGGCCGCAAACAGTTCATCCTGTGCCGTGTGCTGCAGATTCCAGCCGATCGTAATGCCGCCTACGTTGGCATTCACGAGGACCGTCCGGTCGCCGTTGTCCCACGTCATGCGCAAAAGACCAGTCTGGCCGGCACGGTACTTCTCCAGCCCTTTGCTCAATGTTGCGACATCCGTATTGGCGCGTCGCGCGATAGCGCTGAAGATGTCGCCTGTAGCGGAAAGTCCGGCCTCAATGCCGGTATATTGCGGATGCACGCTTCCCTTCACCACTCCGCAAACACCCGGTATTAACTGTGCCTGGCCCGCATACGCGATGATGCATGTAGAGGTGCCGATGACGTTCACGACGTCACCCTCCTTCGCGCCTGCCCCGATCGCGTCCCAATGCGCATCGAAGGCACCGACCGGGATCGGAATACCCGCGCGCAGCCCAAGCTTTTCCGCCCAGTGAGCAGACAGGTGACCGGCCAACTGGTCCGACGTACAGTATTCGCCGTCAAGTTTGGCACGAACACCGGCGAGCAGAGGGTCAACCTTGGTCAGGAAGGACTCCGGAGGCAACCCACCGAGTTCACGGTTCCACATCCATTTGTGACCCATTGCGCATATGCTACGGCGGACTTTGTGCGCGTCCGTAATTCCGCAAAGAGTCGCCGCAACCATGTCGCAATGCTCGAAGGCCGTCACGAAGTCACGACGTTTTTCCGGATTGTGCCTTAGCCAGTGGAGTAGCTTTGCGAATCCCCATTCGGCTGAATATATCCCGCCACACCAATCGATGGCCTGCAGTTTTTCGCGGTGGGCAAGTTCGGTGATCTCCGCGGCCTCGCCTTTGGCGCGATGGTCGCACCACAGGTAGTACTCATCGAGCGGGACCAGTCCTTCGCCCACGGGGATAACGCTCGAACCGGTGGTGTCGAGCGCGATGGCTTCCACCTGATCTCCGTGAATCCCGGCTTTCGCGACGGCCTCGCGCGTTGCAGTCGCAAGCGCGTTCATCTGATCGTAGTGCGACTGCGTGGCGTGTTCTGGATCTTCCCGCTTGCGATGTAACGGGTATTCACACACCGCCGACGCCAGCATGCCACGTTCGCTGTCTACGATCGAAACGCGGACACTGAGAGTTCCGAAATCTACTCCCGCAACGATTGCCATCGTGAGCTCCCTGCCTGCTAATGATAATGAAAGTGTGCTTATTTACGCGCCTGTCCGTAGTAGGCGTCTTTGCCATGCTTTCTTAGGTAGTGCTTGTCGTGGAGTTCCTGAGAGATCG
>JAEZPW010000276.1 GCA_023441255.1 Acidobacteriota bacterium | reverse complement strand
GGCAACGACTACTTCGACACCCTTGGCTCATGGAGACAGCGCAATCGGGGCGCCACGATGGAATTGACCGTCGAAGCCGAGGGCGGAAAGAACATAGCCTCAAACGGGCGGCTGGTCGGAACCGGGGCACGCGAGTCGTCAGTTCCGGGTGCAGGCATCACGCGACACGCGCAGTACTCTTTTGCTCCAATGGGCCTTTTTCCGCCATCTTTCGCAGTGGCGGATTTCACCACGCTCAGCCGGCCCGCCATCGACGTATCGTACATACCGGACCATCGCGGCGCGGCGGAAGAATTTTCGCTGGCAGCAGAAAAACTCCTGCCGTTCATAAGTGGTTGGTTCGGCCCGCCACACGAGAAAGTCAAAGTCATAGAACTGGCAGACCCCAACGCGGCGCCGTTCGATTCCGGGGCGGTCGTCTTCACGCCACTGCGTATTGCGAATCGCGCACAGCTAGAAATCGAGGTTGCCCACCAGCTCGGGCACGCCTGTGAGCCGGCGTCCCTCTTGCGTCCGTGGATTTCCGAAGGTCTCGCGAATTTTGCGCAGGCGATCACGGCAGAACAACAGGGCGGACGCGAAGCGGCAATCGGCTGGATGACTAACTTCCTGCCGGCGCTGCAGGCTGCGGAAAATCAGGCGCTATCTCCACCCGCAAACGCGCCGAATGGACAGGCGAACGCAGCGCCGACTGCCGCGCCCGCAGGCCAACCCCTGGTAGGCGCGACGGACCCGACCTATTACACCATCAAGGCGATGTACGTCTGGTGGATGCTGCGCGACATGATCGGCGACGACTCCTTCCAGCGAGTTATCCAGTCCTATAGCGCAGCCGAAGACAAACAACCGGCTTACGTGCAGCAACTCGTTTTGAAAGCGTCTAAACGCGACCTCGAGTGGTTCTTCGACGATTGGGTGTACCGCGACCGCGGGCTTCCGGACTTCCGCATTCCGACGTCCTTCGCACGTTCGCTGCTACCCGGCAACTTTTCGGTCACGGTCACAGTCGAGAATCTGGGGAGTGCCGCAGCCGAAACGCCTTTCACCATTCGCGGCGAGCAGGGTGAAGCGTCTGGACGCTTGCTCGTGAAAGGGAAGTCCAACGCCGTTCAGCGCGTCCAACTGGGTTCGCCACCGACAAGTGCAACGGTAAACGACGGCAGCATCCCGGAATCAGACACGACAAACAACGGTTACGATTTCACGCCGCCCAAGACGCAGTGAGTGGTTCGGCGTACCCGAAACGACTTCAACTCTTCAATGCTCCGGATTGCGTCGCTTCCTCGACCATGTCCTCGACTACGCGCCACAACTCAGGTGTACCCGCCTTTATTGGCTGCATTCGCTTCAGCACCGCCTCGGCGGTGACGCCGTGCTGTTTCCACGAGAGGCCGCCAGAGTGGAAGTTCAGCAGCAGTGGTTGAAGCCGGTCGAGAGCGAGGGCGTAGCGCGCTTCCGCGGTATTTCCGGCCTCAAACTCATCCCATAGGTGTCGAACCTCGTCGGCCTGGTCGGGCGGCAGCAGTCCAAATATGCGCTCCGCGGCCTGATGTTCCCGAAGTTCGCGAGACTCGTTTGCCTTGGGATCGTAGGCGTAGGTGTCTCCGGCGTCGATCTCGACCACATCATGGACAAGGAGCATCTTGAAAACGCGCAGCAAATCCACCTGCTCACCGGCGTATTCCACCAGCAACGCCGCCATTGCAGCGAGATGCCATGAGTGTTCGGCGCTGTTCTCGCGGCGCGAAGCGTCGCACAGCAGGGAGCGGCGCATGACGGACTTCAGGCGGTCGATCTCGACGATAAAGTTCAACTGCTGATCCAGTCGCATGTCCCCATCATAAATGTGCCGCAGCATACGATGGCAGCCGTATCTGTCTCGTCACGGTGCCTGAACCAAAGTTAGTGGGCGAATCGCGTGTACCGCACTAGAATGTGCGGTTGACTTATTCCAGGAGCGCACGTGGCCTACATTCAATTTCTCGGCGCCGCCGGCACCGTCACCGGTTCCAAGCACCTCATCAACACCAATGGCGACAGCAGCGGTCGCAGCGGCTTCCAGGTACTCGTTGATTGCGGCCTGTTTCAGGGCCAGAAGGAATGGCGCGAGCGCAACTGGAAGCCGACGCCGATCCCGGCCAACGAAATCGACGCGGTGATCCTCACGCACGCTCACCTCGACCACTCCGGCTGGATTCCTAAGCTGGTCAACGAGGGCTTTCGAGGTCCGGTCTACGCCACGCCGGCAACCATCGATCTCTGCGGAATTCTCCTTCCTGACTCCGGCCACCTGCAGGAAGAAGACGCGGCCTTCCACAACAAGGTGAGAAGCTCAAAACACGATCCCGCTTTGCCGCTCTACACGTTGGAACAGGCGCAGGAAGCGCTCCAGTACTTCAAGCCCGTACCATTCGACGAGGTTCGCCAACTCACGCCTGAACTCTCGTTCCGGTTCGTTCGCGCCGCACACATCCTGGGTTCCTCAATGGCGGAGATCACCCTCAAAACCGACGGCGGGGTGCGCAAACTGCTCTTTACGGGCGATCTCGGCCGCGTACGCGATTCCCAAATTGCTCCCGGACGCGTCGAGTACTCAGGCCCCACCGAGCACGAGTCTGCCGACCTGCTAGTGACCGAGTCTACCTACGGAAACCGCCTTCACCCGCACGAGGATCCGCGCCCGCAAATGGCGAAGCTGATCAACGAGACGGTCAAGCGCGGCGGCAGCATACTTGTACCGGCCTTCGCCGTCGAGCGCACGCAGAAGTTCCTGTTCATGATCAAGGAACTGATGGAGACCGGTCAGATTCCGCGCATTCCCGTGTTTGCCGATTCTCCAATGGCCATCAATGCCGTGAAGATATTCCTGAAACACTCGGAGGAGTTCAGCGAGCGCACAAAAGAGTTGATCGGCCAATACGGCTCGCCACTGGACTGGGCTGGTTTCAACTTCGCCCTCACTCCCGGGGAGTCGAAGAAGATCAATGACTCGCGCTATCCATGCATCATCGTCTCGTCCAACGGAATGTGTACGGGAGGCCGCATTCAGCACCATCTCCTGTTGCGATTGCCCGACCCCCGCAACCTGATCCTCTTCATCGGCTTTCAGGGTCCCGGCACGCGAGGCCGCCAGATAAAAGACGGGGAGCCACAGGTGAAGATCTTCGGCCAGATTGTGCCTGTTCGCGCCCAAGTAGCCGCTCTTGAGCAGTTCAGTGATCACGCAGACGCACCCGAAATGCTCGAATGGATGAAGAGCTTCCAGAGCCCGCCGCAGCACACATGGCTGGTACATGGCGAGCCAGCGTCGGCGTCGGCGCTGAGGGTTGCAATCTCCACCGCGCTTAAGTGGCCCGATGTGAACATTGCCGAGTACATGCAGAAGGTGGAACTCAGGTAATCTGCCGCGACTTTTTCAGCTTGTATTCGGGCCGCGAAAATCAGGGCACTGGGCACGATTCGGCCTCTCCGAAGAGGGCTGACAACTTGACGCCTGCCCGGCTCAGTGCGAACATTTTTGCTGGTTGGTTAATCCAACGTGCGTACCGGGTTAATCCAACAGTTCGCTGCTGGGTTGATCCACACTGTACGGCCCGTCCCCGGCCGCCAAACGCGTCTCAAACGATCTGTTCTTCGGAGGAGACGGCCAATGGCCACAGCCCCAGCAAAGTTCCGCATCGACGTTGCCATCCACGACCTTTTGATGAATTCAAGCCCTGATCGGCCGACTCCACCCGAGCCGAAGGGAATGACGTTGCCGGAACCGGTATTCCCGCAGTATCCGGACAGACTTGATGATCCCGGCCCCGAGGTGCCGCCTGACAAACGGCAGTGGAGTACAGCGGCTAAGCTCCACAAAGCGCGTGGCTGGCTCATTCCGTACATGAGGTCGCGTGTCCTGCCGGGCGAGTTTCATCCCATCACCTCGTATCTGTTCGTCGAGTACAAGTGCAACCTCGACTGCTGGTACTGCTGGGCCTTCGACAACCGCGTGAAGGGAATGACGGAGGATATTGCCCGTCGTTCGATAGACTGGCTGCACGATCACGGTTGCCGTGTACTCGCGTTAATGGGCGGTGAGCCTTTGCTGCGTCCGCAGTTCGCTCACAAGGTCGTGTACTACGCCGCCAAGAAGGGTTTCTGGATCTACATCGGCACAAATGGGCGGTTGCTGCGTCCCGAAGTTGCCGACCGGCTCGGGGACGCCGGCGTTGCGGTGTTCAATTTTGCGCTCGACGCCTACGACCTCAAGCCCGGACTTCCAAAAGCAGTCGTTCCAGCGCAGAAGAACCTCGAGCACGTGTTACGAAAACAGTACGTCTACGACTACATGGTGTTCTTCAATATTAATATCTGTCGCAACAATCACGAGGACGTGAAGAAGATCACCGAATTTGCGCACGAGCACCGCGTCGCGACCGACTACCACATCAACGAAACTCCCATGCTGGAGCAGGACGAGCACTTCAAGCACCTGAATGACAATCCGACCTACATTCGTCCGGAAGACTGGCGTGCGACCGACGAACTGATCGACTGGATCATCGAGAAGAACAAAGCCGGCTATCAGATGGTGAACTCCGTGCAGCGCCTGCAGGAGATGAAGGCATTCATGCGCATGTCCTCCGGCCTGTATATTCGCAAGGTCGGATGGTACGCGGATGGCTCCGGTCTGAACGGCGAGACCGCAAAGATGCTGGAGCGCACGCCGGGGATCGTACAGGACCTGAACGGGGAGCTTCGTTTTGCAGAGTGGAACTGCCGCGCCGGGCAAAACAACGTCATCATTCGCACAGATGGAACGGTAGCGCCATGCTTCCCCATGTATCCGGCCACCTACAACTGGGGCAACATCGACAAATTCAACTTCGATGCCGGCGAGTTGAAAGAGATGAAGAGCACGTGCCAGAAGCACTGTTTCTCAACCCTTAATCACAACCTCGCGTACTGCTATGACGGCAAGCGGGTGATGAAGTGGATCTGGAAACAGGCGGTCAACGGCTTCGGGGCGGGAGCGAGAAGCTTCGAAGACTGACGCATTGCACGCGCTGCCGGTGTAACGCATTTGTCCCACGCGTTGTGTGCAAGGCGTTGTCATTCCGAGGAGCGAGCGACGAGGAACCCTACCCGCAACACGAAAGCGTCACTAGCCAGGCGGTGCCCTGGACAGTCACCGATGCGCGTTCGTAAACTCCACGAGCGCCGCGAGTTTCGCCGCGGCTGCGCCGCAATCAAGTGACTCAACCGCAATCGGCATGGCCTCTGCGATAGAATCCGCGCGCGCCGCTGCTACCAGTGCCGCCGCTGCGTTGAGCAGCACCACGTCACGTCGTGGCGATCGCTGTCCCTCGAGGACCGAGAGAATGATTGCCGCATTCGCGGCAACGTCCCCGCCTGAAATCTCGTTCAGCGACGCACGCCTCAGTCCGAACTGCTCAGGTTCAACCTCATACGTGTGCACGTTGCCGTTGCGCACTTCCGCGATTCGCGTGGTGCCAGTTATCGTGATTTCGTCCAGTCCATCGCTTCCGTGCACCACGAGTGCGCGCGTCAACCCGAGTTCTCGAAGCGCCTCCGCGAGTTTCTCAACCAGATCGTTCGAGTAAACGCCGACAACCTGTGCCGATGCGTGCGCTGGGTTGGTCAACGGCCCGAGCAGGTTGAACACCGTCCGAAGCCGCAACTCGCGCCGCGCCGGTTGCACGTACTTCATGGCCGAGTGCATAGCCGGAGCGAACAGGAACGCAATGCCGACTTCGTTCAGGCATTGAGCCACGCGCGCGGGGGGCAACGTGAGTTTGACCCCGAGCGCCTCCACCACGTCCGCCGACCCGCACTTCGACGTCACGCTGCGGTTGCCGTGCTTCGCCACTCGGACTCCCGCGCCGGCCACAACCAACGCAGTCGCGGTAGAGATGTTGAATGTGCCGCTCGCATCCCCGCCCGTGCCGCACGTATCCACCAGGGCATCGCGCTCCGTGCCACTTACGTCGATGATGGAATTTTCAGCAGCGTGGATGGGAGCGGCTGCCGTTCGTATGGCTTCCGCGAACCCGACGATCTCCTCCACGGTCTCGCCCTTCATGTGCAAGGCGACCAGCAGTGCGGCAATCTGCGCGTCCGTGCATTCACCGGCGAGGATCTGGGACATCACGGCGCGGGCTTCATCGCGAGAAAGCGATTGGCAGTGATTGGCAATCCGATGCAGAGCGTCGAGGATCATTGAGTGACCGGGTAATTGCGTAACTGTATTGTCGCAGCAGGAACTTGCCTCTGCAACAAGACATCCGAACGGATTGCAATCACCCGATTACAATTTCCGCAATTCGCAATTGCTTCGTTGCCCCTGCGCTGTCCGATTGAGTACAATCCTCGGTTCATAATCCAACCGAGCAGCAGGTTGCCGGCACGAAGAAGTGGGGATTGGGCCGGCCTGTGTGCCAGTGATCGCATGAAAATTCACGAATATCAGGCAAAAGGCATTCTGTCGAAGTATGGTGTTGCCGTGCCTCGCGGCGAAATGGCAACCACCATCGAAGAAGCGGAAACAGCCGCGAAGAACCTCTTTGACGCCGGAGCGAAGGGCGTCGTTGTAAAAGCCCAGATTCACGCGGGCGGCCGTGGCAAGGGCGGTGGCGTAAAGATTGCCAAGACGCTCGACGAAGCCGTGCGGCTTTCGAAACAGATCCTCGGCATGAAGCTGGTCACGCACCAGACCGGCCCTGAGGGTCGCATTGTCCGCCGCCTCCTCATCGAGGAGACGCTGCCGATCGAGAAGGAATACTACCTCGGCATCGTCCTCGACCGGCAGGCCGCAAAGCTGGTGTTCATGGCCTCCGCAGCCGGCGGCATGGAGATTGAGCAGGTCGCGGCAGAGAACCCCGACGCCATCATCAAGGAATACGTAGAGCCTGGCCTTGGTCTTGAGGCGTTCCAGGCCCGCAAACTCGCTTTCGCGCTCGGTCTCCGTCCGGCGCTCATCAATCAGGCTGTCGCCAACATGATGGGCTTGTATAAGGCTTATCTTCAGACTGACGCGTCCCTGGTCGAAATTAACCCGTTCATCTCGACCACTGACGACCGCGTTCTCGCGCTTGACGCGAAAATGAACTTTGACGACAACGCGCTGTTCCGCCACAAGGACCTCAAAGAACTGCGGGACCTGAACGAAGAAGATCCGCTCGAAGTTGAAGCCAGCAAGTACGGCCTCAATTACATCAAGCTCGACGGCAACGTCGGATGCATGGTCAACGGCGCCGGCCTTGCGATGGCGACCATGGACATCATCAAGTACGCGGGTGGAATGCCCGCCAACTTCCTCGATGTAGGCGGTGGCGCCAACGAGGACCAGGTTACTCACGCCTTTGAGATCCTGCTGGCCGATAAGAGCGTACGCGCCGTGCTCATCAACATCTTCGGTGGCATCCTGCGCGTCGATACGCTCGCGAACGGCGTAGTCGCTGCGGCTAAGAAGACGAACATTCAGCTGCCCATCGTTCTCCGCCTGGAGGGCACGAATGTCGAGCAGGGGCGCGAGATTCTTAAGAACTCCGGCCTGAATTTCATCGTCGCCGAAACCATGAAAGACGCGGCCGAAAAGGTCGTCGCCACGGCAGGAAGGGCATAGGAGGGAACCGATGAGCGTACTGGTTGATAAGAATACGAGACTGATCGTTCAGGGTTTGACCGGTCGCGAAGGCAGCTTCCATGCGAAGGCCTGCGCCGATTACGGCACCAAGGTGGTCGGCGGCGTCACGCCCGGCAAGGGCGGCACCACGCACGAGGGCTGGCCCATCTTCAACACTGTCGCCGAAGCCGTCGACAAGACCGGCGCTAACGCGACGGTCATCTTCGTTCCGCCGCCGTTCGCGGCCGACGCCATCATGGAAGCAGCCGATGCGGAGATTCCGCTTATCGTTTGCATCACTGAAGGCATCCCCACGCTGGACATGGTGAAGGCATGGGAGTTCCTGCAGTCCAGGCGTTCGCGTCTGATCGGTCCCAACTGCCCGGGGATCATTTCACCGGGCAAGTGCAAGATTGGCATCATGCCCGGCCACATTCATCGCGAGGGCCGCGTGGGCATTGTTTCGCGCTCGGGCACGCTGACCTACGAAGCAGTCCATCAGCTCACGCTGCGCGGCATCGGCCAGAGCACTGCCATTGGCATCGGCGGCGACCCGATAATCGGAACGAACTTCGTCGATGCACTTGAGCTTTTCCAGAAAGATCCCGAGACGGAAGCCATCATCATGATCGGTGAAATCGGCGGCAACGCCGAAGAAACCGCGGCTGAATACATCAAGCAGCACGTCACCAAGCCGGTTGTTTCGTTCATCGCCGGGCAGACGGCGCCGCCCGGACGCCGCATGGGTCACGCAGGCGCCATCATAAGTGGCGGAAAGGGAACTGCTGCGGAGAAGATGAAGGCCCTTGAGAGTGCCGGTATAAGAGTTGCGAAATCGCCTGCCGACATCGGCGAGACCCTGGTCAGCGTTCTCGGCGTGAAAGCGAGAGCGTAAGTCGCTTTGGGCTTTGGGCTTTGAGCATAGAGTCGCCATTTTGAACTCAGAGCTCAGAGCCCAAAACCGACAGCGGTGTTTTTTCGCTTGAATCTGCAAACTCGAAACTTGAAACTATTCCGTTCCTAGACAACGTAGCTTCAGAAAGGTATTCCGCAAGAAATGCCCAAGACTCTGCAACGCACACTGGCCATCATCAAACCCGACGCCGTCAAGAAGAATGCCGAAGGCGAAATCATAAGCATGATCCTTAACGCCGGGTTCCGTATCATCGGCATGAAGATGCTCCACATCACCAAGGAGCAGGCCGAAGGATTCTATGCTGTGCATGCCAACAAGCCGTTCTTCAACTCTCTGACCAACTTCATGTCGGAAGCCCCCATCGTGGTCCTGGCCCTTGAGAAGCACGATGACGCAATCGTCTCCTGGCGCAATCTGATGGGCGCTACTAACCCGGCGAATGCCGAAGAGGGCACCATCCGCAAGAAGTTTGCCGAGAGCATCGAGCGCAACGCAGTGCACGGTTCCGACGCCGAAGACACCGCGCGCTTCGAACTTAGCTACTTCTTCTCCGGGTACGAATTGGTTCGCTAGAAAACACGTCGTTGGTCCTTAGTTGCGTGAATGGTCGAGCTAACGCATGAAGAGCCAACGACAACTGACCAACGACCAAGGACTGATTTCCCATGCCCCACATACAGATCACGATGCTTGAAGGCCGCACGACCGAGCAAAAACGCAAGGTCGCAGAGCGAATCACTCAGGTGCTTCATGAAGAGATCGGGACAGCGAAGGACGGCATCAGCATCTCCTTCGTGGAAGTACCGAAGGACTCTTACGCCCGTGGTGGCGTTCTGATGCTCGACAAGAAGTAGGCCATAAGGAAAACACGGATTCGAAGCTCTCCGAGCCGAATCCGTGTTGTTCTTTTGCGCTTGTCGTCTGAGGTTAAGAAGCAGCCTTCATCTGGGCGATCCACTCCTGCTGCCGTTTCTCCATCTCCGCTGGAGCCACGTCCTCGACGTGCGTCGCGATTGACCATCGGTGGCCATACGGATCGTGCACCTGCCCATAGCGGTCGCCCCAGAACATGTTCTGCACCGGCGTGCCAGCCTTCGCGCCGGCGTTGATCGCGCGCTCATACGAAGCGTCCACGTCGGGAACGTAGATCATGAGCGATGCCGTCACGCACCCAGCGGTCACAGGCGCCTTCACTCCCATGTTCGGCCACTCGTCCGAGAGCATGATCACGGAGTCGCCGATCTTGATCTCCGCATGCATGATCTTGCCGTCCGGCCCTGTCATTCGGAAATGCTCTTCCGCGCCGAATGCCTTCTTATAAAAATCGATCGCTTCCGCTGAGTTCGTGACCGTGATATACGGTGTCACCGTGTGGTATCCCGTGGGAATCGGGGAAACTTTAGCCATAACAATCTCCTCGCTATCGCGTGATTGAGTTGACTGGATGGTGGTGATCTACGGCGAGCCCCTGGTCGCCGCAACTTGGGGAGACGGATATACTAACAAGAATTCAAAGATGCTGGTCGAGAGCTGCAGGTTTAATCGATGGGTGTGAACAGTTCCTGAAGCCGCGTATTCGGCTCTATGATCTTCGCCAGTCCGTTCGTCACGTGCTCCGCAAAATAGGGGGCTGCCCGATGTGCCTTTAATGCGGCTTCATCGTCATACTGTTCATAGAAGCATATCTTCCGCGGATTCTCCTGTGACTGATGGCCCACGTAGAACCGGCACCCGGGTTCGTGACGCGTGTTCTCCTGCATCGCCCGGACGTGCTCCCTTGCAATGTCTTCCTTGCCAGCCTGTACCGTGTAACTGACGATGAGAACGATCATGTGCCTCTCTGAGGATGTCTTCCTTACGCTGTCATCCTGAGCGCAGCGAAGGACCTATGCATTTTGCGTGGGACCAATACTGTTCACCATGGCCGCGATGACGATGGCGCCGCACGTTTCCGGCGCCTTGCAGATGCGAATATCCCCTATTGATGCGCCGCCGTCCCCGCCGCCTTTAACGCCGACGCGAACTCATCCGTGAACATCGTCTGCTCTCGGTCGGGTCCAGTGGAAATCACGCCGATTTTCGCGCCACTCTCCCTTTCCAGGAAAGCCAGGTATTCCCGTGCCTTCTGCGGCAATCTGCCATACTCCGCGATTCCCAAGGTGGACGTCTGCCAGCCCGGCATCTTCGTGTAGACCGGCTCGATCCGCTTGTATCCATCGGCGCGCGCCGGAACTTCTGTCATCGTTTTGCCGTCGACGCGATAACCCGTGCACACGGCAATTTCCGCCATTTCGTCCAGCACGTCGAGCTTCGTTACGACGAGCCACGCGATGCCGTTGATCATCACCGAATACCGCAGCAGCGGCATGTCAAGCCAGCCGCAGCGCCGTGGACGTCCAGTCACCGCGCCATACTCGTGACCGCGGTCACGCAAGAGCTGTCCTGTCGCGTCCAGCAGTTCGCTCGGGAACGGCCCTTCGCCGACACGGGTGCAGTAGGCCTTTGTGACGCCGATGACCGTGTCTATCGCGGTCGGCGCCACTCCGGTGCCAGTCACCGCTCCGCCCGAGGTTGCGCTCGACGAGGTCACGAACGGGTAGGTTCCATGGTCGATGTCCAACATCGTGCCCTGCGCACCTTCGAACATGACCGACGCGCCGTGCCTGATCGCGTTGTTCAGCAAAACCGCAGTGTCCGCAACGAACGGTCGCACCTGTTCGGCAGCCTGTGCGTACTCTTCGTAAATGGTGGCCGGATCCAGCGGCTCGGAGTTGAAAAGGCACTGTGCAATCTGGTTCTTCTCGCGGCAGGCGTTCTCGATCGTTTGTTTCAGCAGTTCGTGGTCGAGCAGGTCGGCCACTCGCAGTCCACGCCGACCCATTTTGTCCTCGTAGGTCGGGCCGATTCCGCGAGAAGTCGTGCCGATCTTCACGCGCCCCGGTGCATTTTCCGCCGCCAGTTCGATCATGCGGTGGTAGGGAAGAATGACGTGCGCGCGGTTGCTGACGTACAGATTGGCGGCTGCACCTGCGGTTCCGGGACCCTCGATGCGCAGCCCCGTCTCACGGAGCCGAGCTACTTCCTTCAGGAAAGCAACTGGGTCCAGCACCACGCCATTGCCAATCACGCCTTTGCAACCCGGGCGCAGCACGCCCGAAGGCACGAGTTGCAGGATGAACTTCTGTCCTTTGATCGTGACCGTGTGGCCGGCGTTGTGCCCACCGGCATACCGTGCAACGATGGAAAAGCTCTCCGACAGCACATCGACGATCTTGCCTTTGCCTTCGTCGCCCCACTGTGCGCCGACAACCACTGCTGTTCTGAACTGGCTCAAAATCCAATCTCTCCGAAAGAATCGGCCGAACACACTGTTGCCCTGTACTGCCAGAAGCAAGGTTGCACTGGGGTCGCAGGAAGGCCGCTTACCCTCAAATCTTACATTGCAGAACAGCTTACGGGCAATCTGCGCGATCATCTCTGGGCCGAATGAACTGCCTGCACCTGTCGTAAACTGTGGTTGAGATGCCCGAACTGCCCGAGGTCGAAAGCGTCGTTCGCTCACTCGTCAAGCACGTCACAGGCGATGTGATCGAGTCTGCCTGGTTCAGCGGGAAGCCGCAGACCTTCAAGTGCTCCCCCCGGCAGATCGCCGAAGCTATCGAGAACGCGCAGATAACGCGCGTCCACCGCCAAGGCAAGCACATTATCCTCGACCTCGAACGCTCGAATGGCTCCTCCGACCGTGCCCAGTGGATCGTCCACCTTGGCATGACCGGTCGTATGCTGGTCACCCAGCGAGAAGCCGAAGTCGAAAAACATACGCACGTCATCGCCACCCTTCGGTCCGGGCGCGAGATCCGTTTCGTCGACCCGCGCCGTTTCGGACGCACCTGGGTGATCACCGACGCAGCCGGTTTTGAAGCCGGCGGCGTGGAACCGCTAGAGGTCGCGTTTGAAGATTTCGCAAAGCTGTTCCGTGGGCGCAAAACGCCGATCAAAAGTGCACTGCTCAACCAGAAACTCCTGCGCGGCGTCGGTAACATCTATGCTGACGAATCGTTGTTTCGTGCCGGCATCCGGCCTCGTCGCAGCGCCTCTTCACTTTCGCGAAACGATCTCCGTCGTCTTTACGACTCGGTTCAACAGGTGCTGAAGGAAGCCATTGCCGCAGGCGGTTCGTCTATTTCTGACTATGTTGACGCGGAAGGTGAGCCCGGTTTCTTTCAGATCCAGCACCGGGTATACGGCCGCGAAGGGGCTCCCTGCGTCGCATGCGGCTCCCCGATTAAGCGCATCCTAGTAGCAGGACGGGGAACTCACTACTGTCCTAAGTGTCAGAAATAGCCGCTGCCTTTCAGAGCAGAAAACCGAAACCCGGTGTTACTCTAGGTGGTTCAACAATCGTCAGTGGGAAAGGCAATCATATGGGCTTTGCAATCGGCGTTGATCTCGGTGGGACAAATTTGCGCATTGCCGCCGTCGATGAAAACGCGCAATTGCTTGAGAAGGTCACGACTGGCACTCAGGTCAAGCGCGGGCGCGATGCCGTCATCTCCGAGATGACGGCTGCCATTCAGGACTTGGCAGCGAAGTTCCTGACCAGGTCGAATCTTATGGGCGTAGGCATCGGCGTTCCCGGAATTATCGACAAGCGCACCGGCATGCTTCGTGACTCGCCGAATCTGCCCGGTTGGGACGACTATCCCGTTCGCGACGAGATCGAGCGCCGCCTGAAGACGCCTGTGATTCTTGAGAACGACGCCAATGCCGCTGCTCTAGGCGAGAACTGGCTCGGTGCAGCGAAAGGCATGGACGACATGTGCATGATCACGCTTGGCACCGGCGTCGGTGGTGGCATCGTGCTTGGCGGACGCATCTGGCACGGCATGACCGGTATGGCCGGCGAACTTGGCCACATGACGGTGGATCCGAACGGCCCCAAGTGCAACTGCGGCAACTATGGCTGCGTGGAGGTGTTTGCCTCGGCCACAGCCGTCGTTCGGATGGCTCGCGAAGCGATCGCCACCGGTCGTGCTCCGAACCTCGAGCGCATGGCCAAGTCTTCGGACATTGAGTTCAACGCCAAGGCGGTCCACAATCTCGCGCTGCAGGGCGACCAGCCCGCGCAGGCCATCTTCGACAAGGTTGGTTGGGCGCTCGGTATCATGATGTCCAATGCCGTGAACGCTCTCAACCTCCACATGTATGTTGTAGGTGGCGGTGCCTCCGGAGCGTGGCAGTCTTTCTCGCCCGCTATGTTTGACGAGCTTCTTAAGCGCTGCATGGTGTATGCCGCGACAGCGCCCGACAACATTGTTGGCTCGCGCACCGGTGCATCCGCCGAGCTTCGTCCGCTGCCCTCGGGCGAGAAGACTATCATCACGCGCGCGCTGCTCGGCAGCGACGCCGGCCTCTACGGTGCCGCACGGCTCCCCATGATCGGCGCCGAGATGGACAGTCAAATCCGCATGTCGGCATTTAAAGGCCAGTGAGTTTATTTGCCAGTGAATTTATTTAAAGGCCAGTGATTTCCGAGTTGTTCACGAACCTTTAAAGAAGTCGTCTAAGAAGTTGTCATTCCGAGCGAAGCGAGGAACCTCTACCCGCAGCACGAATGCAGGCCCTGGAGATTCCTTGCTTCGCTCGTACTCACTCCAACTCCTCCCTGTCACATCACAACTTCTAATGACCCCATAACCCGCCTGCCGCGCTAGAATCCAGCCGACTACGACAACTACTCACGGCTCCCGCAGTGGCCTGCCTCTATTCATGAGTGCACACCAGAGGCGGTCACACCTGAAAGGAAAATCAATGCACGCGGCGGTTGCGAAGGCCGAGAGCCTTAGCTATTTCAGGGGCGTTGAAGATCCGGCACTCCTTCATCTCTGCGTCGGCCAGGCGCTGGATCGTTCTGCCGACAGGTTCCCCGACAGACCGGCACTGATTGTGCGCCACCAAAACAAGCGGTACACGTATGCGGCACTTCGTGATGAGGTCAACCGTGTCGCTCGCGCGTTGATGGCCTTGGGAATCAAAAAGGGAGATCGCGTCGGTGTTTGGGCCACGAACTGCGCGGAGTGGGTGCTGCTGCAGTTTGCCACGGCCAAAATCGGCGCCATCCTCGTCAACATGAACCTGCGCTACCGCGCCCACGAACTGCAGTATGCCCTGAAGCAGTCGGAATGCCAGTCGCTCTTCCTCATTCGCGGGTTCCGCGACTGTGATTATGTCGAGACGCTTTTCACGCTGGCTCCTGAGTGCCGCGTCAGCAAGCCCGGCGCGTTCAACTCTGCCGGCCTGCCCCATCTTCGCAACCTCGTCTTCATTCCGGCCAGCAGGAGCGATCAGACACCCGAGGCGATGTTCTCCTGGGATGCGCTCCTGGAGCTTTCAACGCAAGTTAGTCCAAGTCAACTCAGCGAACGCGAAGCCAGCCTCGATCCTCACGACCCGATCAACATTCAGTACACCTCTGGAACGACTGGTTCGCCGAAAGGCGCAACGCTCAGTCACTACTCCATCGTGAATAACGGCCTTCTGATCGGAAACGCGATGAGGATGACCGAGCAGGACAGCATCTGCATTCCCGTGCCGTTCTACCACTGCTTCGGCATGGTGCTCGGTAACATGAACTGCGTTGTCGCAGGCGCGGCCATGGTCATCCCCGCCGACTACTTCGACCCGCTGGCCACCTTGTCCACCATTCATGAGGAACGCTGCACCGCTGTACACGGCGTTCCCACCATGTTCATTGCCGAACTCGACCACCCGCGCTTTCGCGAGTTCGATGTCACTTCGCTGCGCACCGGAATCATGGCTGGTTCCTCCTGTCCCATCGAACTCATGAGGCGCGTCGTCAGCGAAATGCACTGCTCGGAACTGACCATCGCCTACGGACTCACCGAGTGCTCGCCGGTGATCACCCAGACCAGCACCGACGATCCACTTGAAATTCGCGTGGCCAGCGTGGGCCGCGCTCTGCCGCACACGGAAGTGAAGATCGTTGACGTGCAGACTGGCGAGACGGTAGCAACCGGAGAGAACGGCGAACTTTGCGCTCGCGGGTATATGGTTATGAACGGCTATTACAACGACCCGCAAGGTACGGCCGAGGCCATCGACGCTGAGGGCTGGTTACATACAGGCGATGTTGCCGTTGTGGACGACGCCGGCTACTTCAAGATCACGGGACGCATCAAGGAAATGATCATTCGCGGCGGAGAGAATATCTACCCCCGTGAGATCGAGGAGTTCTTGCATCATTGCCCTGCTATCGCCGACGTTCAGGTCGTCGGCATCCCTGACGCGAAGTACGGCGAGGAAGTGATGGCGTGGGTCAAGCTTCGGGAGGGAGCAGAACTTACTTACGACGATATCAAGGCGTTCTGCAAAGGACGTATCGCCGATTTCAAGATACCCCGGCACGTGAAGTTCGTGAACGATTTCCCGCTCACGGTTACCGGCAAAGTCCAGAAATTCCGGATGAGAGAGATTGCTGTTTCCGAGATGGGGCTTCAGGACGTCGCGTCCCACCAAAAGATCACTGGCCATCCATAGAAAGGGAAGGGCATAGAAAGGGAAGGGCGGCAGCAACCTGGTCTTTTAGGCTGCTCCGCCCCTTTGCCTCAGGGCTACTTTTTCTCTTTCCCGTGCTGTTCTTCGTAAGTGTTAGTGTGGTGATGCACGTTTCCTTCGTTGTCGCGGTACTCGCGTTGTTTCAGGTCGCGGTTTTCGGAGCGGCTTGATTCGCTCTCGCGGTTGCCGCGGTTTGATTCGTTCTCGCGACCGCTGCTCTGGCGGGATTCGCGTCTTTCGCCTCCGCCCTGTTCCGTGCCCCTGTCCTTTGTATGCGGATACGGCTCTTCCGTGCTCTTGTGCGGATGTTTGCCCGTGCCTTCGCGATCTTCTGGCATTCTATTATCTCCTGAAAATGTTGAGTGGTACGGTTGGGATGACGAAACCAGTCCCGCCGTTGGTCATTCGAATGTTGAATCGAGGGCACAAAAAAAGCCTATCGTATAACGATAGGCTGATCGTGGCTTGAGACTCTCTCGGGTATCAAGAGGCTGTCGTCGCCGGCTCCAGAACTTTGCTCAGCGCTGCAATGAACTTTTCGTTCTGCTCCGGTGTGCCCACGCTCACTCTGATCGCTTTCGGCGCACCCCAAACGCTGAGAGGCCGAACGATGACGCCCTCATCTTGAATTCGTTTCGCCAGTGTCACAGAGTCTTCTTCGGTTTCGACGTAGAGGAAATTGGCGAACGTCGGTACCACACGCAATCCCATGTTACTCAGCCGCTTTGTGAGCCACTCCGCACCTGCCGCGTTGTTTTCCAGCGACTTGCGAATATGCGATTCATCGCGAAGGGCGGCGAGTGCTGCCGCTTCTGCGACACTCGAAACCGAGAACGCCGTTCGCACCTTGGCCAGATGCTGTATCAGTCGCTCCGGCCCGAAGCCGTATCCGCATCTCACCGCCGCCAACCCATGTGCCTTGGAGAACGTACGCAACACGATCACGTTCTTCCCCTGCCTCACGTAGTCCAGAGAATGCGTGTACTCCAGTCCCCGCTGCGCTGCAAAGTAGCTGGCGAAATCGTAGTAGGCTTCGTCCAGCACAACCGTCACCGACTCGGGAACCGCGGCGATGAACCTGTCCACCGCAACCGGATCAAGCATGGTTCCCGTCGGGTTATTCGGGTTGGCGATGAAGACTACACGGGTTTTGTCGTTCATTGCCGAAAGAATGCCGTCCAGGTCAAACGTGTCGCCATGCATCGGCACCTGGATCAACTCTCCTCCGGACGTCCGGGCCGCGATCGGATAGACGATGAAAGAGCGTTCGCTCGTGATCGCGTTCAGTCCCGGGGTGAGCAGAGTCCGCCCGATGATGTCCAGAAACTGTGTGGATCCGCCCGTGATCATGAGCTGTGCAGGATCCATGTTGTTGCGCGAGGCAAGCTCTGCCTTCAGGTCGCTGGCATCGTTGTCTGGGTAAAGATTGACCTCTGTCGCGGCCTGTCGCATGGCTTCAATCGCCAGCGGCGACGGCCCGAACGGGTTCTCGTTGGAAGCCAGTTTGATACAGCGCACTCCGCTTTCCCTCTCCGCCTGTTTCAGCGGTTTCCCTGCGGCGTATCCGCCCAGGGCCCTGATGTGTGCGGGTACCACCTCGTCGAACTTGCTCATGGATTCCTTTCGCAAAACGCCAAGTTGTCCCGCCTCCTACCGCTCACGTCCGCGAGTGCCTTGTCTTTCCGAAGACTTTCTCTTCCTCGCTGGCCGTGACTTGCTCGCTGTCGCGCTGCGCTCCAGGGCCATCACCTCTGAGGTGTTCAGCGGCCTTATCTTTCCGGGCTCCACGTCCAGCACGAGCGGGCCATATTTCACCCTCTTGATCTTCTCCACTTTGTGTCCGATCAGTTCGAACATGCGCCTGATCTGGTGATACCGCCCCTCGGTTATTGTTACTTCAAACCACGGGTTTTCGCCTTCGCGTACAACTTCGATCTTTGCGGGGCCGGTACGCTCTGGCCGTGCATCGCCTTCGCTGCGTCGGCGATAGCTTTCGCCGGTCATCGAGTGCGCCCTGACAGGAGGAAGCACCACTCCTTTTCGCAACTGCGCCAAGCCCTCCTCCGAGGGTCTGCCGCTGGTCTTGACGAGATACATCTTCGGCACGTGCGATGACGCGTGCGTGAGCTTCTGCATCAGCGGCCCGTCGTTCGTCAGCAGCAGAAGTCCTTCGCTCAGGTAATCGAGCCTTCCGACAGGGAACACGCGCTCTCCCACGTTGCGGAGCAGGTCCATCACCGTGGGACGCCCTTCCGGGTCGCTTACCGTCGTCACGTAGCCCTTCGGCTTGTTCATGAGCAGGTAGACCTTGCGTTCCGGACCCTGCAGGAGCCTGCCGTTCACCTTGATGCGGTCGTGTGCGAGATCGGCCTTCGTTCCCAGTTCAGTCACGACCTGGCCGTTCACCTCTACGCGACCCGAGGCGATCAATTCCTCACTTTTGCGGCGCGACGCTATTCCGGCGGACGCAAGTATCTTTTGCAGTCGTTCAAGCGGCATTCTGTACCTAAGATGTTGCGGAGCGAACAGGCGATTCTACGTGGAACTCCACAGAAGCGGAACCCGGATCTTGCGAAAAAACAAAAAGGCGCAGCCTGGGCCGCGCCTCTCAGTTCTTCTCAATAGCTAATGCACTGGCTCCTCGGACTTCGCGGGGTTGTTCTCGGCGCGATCAGATGACTCCGGAACCTGATCTTCACCTTGCGGCTGCTCCCCGGACGGCTCCTGTTGCTCGGCATCGGCTGCGTTATTGGCTTCCGGTGAGTCTTCGGCTTCGGTGGCGGGAAGTTGTTGGGAACTCGCCTCGGTGCCCGCCGAACCTTCGTCCGTCGGAGTTTCCCCTCCGTCATCAGCCTGGAACATGTCCACCTGACCGGCTTCCAGGGCCAACTTCTCGAACTCCTCCATGCTGGGCAGTTCGGCGATCTCATTCAGCCCGAACCGTAGCAGGAACTCTTTCGTGGTCTTGTAGAGGATGGGCCTGCCGATTACGGCCTTGCGGCCCGCCGTCGTGATCAGCTTCCGGTCGAGCAGGGTAGCGATCACGCCTTGCGAGTCCACGCCGCGGATTTCGCTTACCTCCGGCGCCGTTACAGGCTGCTTGTAGGCGATCACAGCGAGGGTCTCCAGCGCGGGAAGTGACAGCCGCAGCGGAGGTTTCAAGCTCTTGGCGAAAGCCTTCACCACATCGTGGTGCTCCGGCTTGGTCGTCATGCGGTATCCGCCCGCAATCTGCCTGATCTCCATTCCGCGTTCAGGGTTCGTGTAATCCGCTATCAGTTCCTCGACAACGGACCGCACCTTTGAGCGTACTTCTGGCGGAATATCCGCCTTCGCTCTTCGCTTTGACGCCACCGCCGGCTTAGCGTTCTCAGAGGCTTCGGCTCGCGGCTGCTCCTGGGCAGGCGAAACGTCGGTTTGTGGAGAGCTTGCTTCGGTGCCCCCGCTTCGTTCAGCACCTGCAACGGCATCAGGGCTTGCGCCCACCTCGGCAGCTTGCGAAACACCTTGAGATTCAGCTGAACCTTCGCCCTGGACTGCGGACTGTGAAAGCTCCGGCCCTACATTTTCAACCGGCTCGGACGCAACCTGCTTCTCGCCCGCCTCGGGCGGCACCGCGTCAACGCTGGGCGCCGTTTCAGATTCGGCAGGAATCGATTCGCCAGCTACCGCAGTCTGCTCCAAAACGTCAGTAGCCGCCGTACCCGCATCCACCGCACCCGCATCCGCCGTGCCCGCTTCTACGGCTTCCGTCTGCGGCGCATTTTCCGGTGCTTCCGGCCAACTAGCGTCGACTGCTACGCCTTCCTGCTGCTCTTTAGCCGCAGCTTCCTCTGCTTCAGCGCGCGCGCGTTCCTCGGCCAGCTCCTGCAACGCCGGTTCCTTCACGAGCAGCGCAATCTGCTCCAGTGACACCGGCTCTTCTGCCGCGTAGATGATCGCCTCGATCTTGCCCTTAAGTCCCATGGTGAAGAGAGTTTCTGGTTTCTCGTTTCTGGTTTCTGGTCGAAGTGGTCTCAACGTACTTCTCACAACCAGAAACTAGAAACTAGAAACTGGAAACTGTTTTTCCTATCTCCAGTCGTCTTTAACGGCCGACTGCTCTCCGAACGCCGTATCGAAATTCCTGTTCTTCTTCAGCAGAATCTCACCGAACACCGATTCCTGCTTCAGTACCACAGCCTGCAACCGTACCAGCTCGAGCACGGCCAGGAAAGCACAAACCAGCGCCCGATGAGAATTCAGGTGCCTCAAGACGTGTTTCAGCCGGATCGGCTTGTCTTCCACCATCATCCGCCGCCGCACGTAGTCGATCATCGAGCCTACACTGACGTTTTCCTCATCGACCTGTAGCACCGGACGCGACTTGATCCGCTCCATCAACTCCCGGAACGTCTTCACCAGGTCGACGACGTCCACAGCCAACTCGGGGTCCGTCCCTTCGGCGTTGCGAAACTCCTTCATCGCCGGGTTCGTCAGGACAGCTTCTTCAAGCTGCTGCTTCTGCATCAGCATCTGCGCGGCAGTCTTGAACTTCTCGTGCTCCAGCAGCCGGTTGACCAGCTCTTCGCGCGGATCGACTTCTTCACCCGCCGGCAACGTCGGATCGCGCGGCAGCAGCATCTTGCTCTTGATGTGGATCAGGACCGACGCCATGTACACGAAATCGGCGGCCAGATTCACATCCATCTGCTTCATCTTTTCCACGTAGGAAAGGTACTGTGCCGTGATCTTCGCGATTGGGATGTCGTAGATGTTGATGTCCTGCTTGCGAATGAGATCGAGCAGCAGGTCCAGCGGGCCGTCATACACTTCGGCCACAGTCACGGCGAAAGGATATTCGCTCGTAGACGTCTTCGCGGCCGTCTTCAGTTCGCCCTGCACCGGGACGTTGGCGGCTCCACCCTCGTCGGGGCTATCCGCGGTCTGGGGCCGTGAGGTCCTGGTCTTGGGTG
>JAEZPW010000235.1 GCA_023441255.1 Acidobacteriota bacterium | reverse complement strand
GCGCCACACAATCTCGCTCCATGCCAGATCAGAGACCCGGCGCTACACAATTTCGCTCCACGCCGGGTCAGAGACCCGGCGCTCCACAATTTCGCTCCCCGCCGGGTCAGAGACCCGGCGCAAAACCGGCTATTACGCTGCCTTCCTAACGCTGAACGGAGACTCATCGAAATTCTTCAGCAGGTCCGCCGGATCGCGATACACCGCGAAGCATCCTGCCCGGCGTAATCCCTGTTCTGCGAATCCGCCGCAGAGCACGCCGATGATGCGCAGCCCGATCTTCGTCGAGGCCTGTGCGTCGTACGGGGTGTCACCGACGGCGATCGCGTCGCAAGCCGGGATTTCCAATTTTTCCAAGGCCGCCGCAAATACATCCGGATTCGGTTTCGAATGCTCGGCATCGTCCTTCGATGTCTCGTGCTCCAGCAGGTCGTCGATGTTCAGCAGCTTCTTGTACTCGGCCAGTTCGTCCCCTTTCGACGACGTTGCCAAGGCGATCCGCAGCCCTTCGCGCCGTATTCGCTCGAACAGCTCGCGTACTTTCGGGAACGGCTTGATGCGCGACGCGTACTCGCGCTTGAACAGTTCGCCCTTGAACTGGTCGATCTGTTTGCCCAGGCGCTCGTTGTCCTGCGGCGAGAGAAAGTAGGGAACGTAATTATCGCCGCCTTTACCCACCTGCTGGCGCAGTTCGTCGTACGGAATGTCGAAGCCAAAATGATGGAAAGCCCGCTGCCAGGACTCGGCATGAAGGTCGTTGGAATCGATCAGCGTTCCATCAACGTCGAAGATGACTGCCTGAAGCATAGTTTCTGGTTTCTAGTTTCTGGTTTCTAGTTTCTGGTTTCTAGTTGTGTTTGTGATGCGAACGGAGCGTTCATGCGTCGCACGGTTCTAACCAGAAACCAGTAACAAGAAACCAGAAACTCTCTTTTTCACGCCGCTTTCCGGCGCGGCGGCACCTTCGCACCTTCGCGCCGCGCCTTTGAAAGGCCAATGGCGATCGCCTGCTTGCGGCTCTTGTGCTCGCCCTGCTTGAAGTGGCGCATCTCCGTGGCTACTTCCTGCTGCGCCTTGGGGCCGTATCTACTGTGGCTGGATCGGTTGGACGATTTGCCGCCGGAGGACGATCCGCCACCACGGGACGAGGATGACCGGCCCGAAGAACGCGAAGACGATCTGCCCGACGACTTCCTCGCTGAGGACTTCTTCGCCGAAGATTTCTTCGCTGCCGTGCGACCTCCGCCGGAGCGCGCGCTCGACGACTTCTTTGCTGCCGTGCGTCCGCTCGAACCGCGGCTTGACGACCTGCTGCTCGAAGACTTCTTCGCCGCCGTACGCCCTCTGGAACCGCCACCGGACGACGACCTGCTCGTTGACGATCTGCCGCTCGACGATTTCTTCGCGCTCGATTTCTTCGTAGCCATTCGGATTTCTTCTCCCTTGAAGTTGCTCGTGCGCGTGCGCGCACATTCATCAGTCAGAGTGCAGAATGACAATTCGGGTTGCGCGTACATTTCTTCGTCACCGAACGACGCAGCTGCACAAAGCACATGCGCACGGAGTACGCGGCCCGGCACATCTTGCCGCCATCCACGAAACGCATTGGTCTTCACTGCCGCTCAGGATGACTCCGCCGTGGAGAGAAAAAGAAAGGGACGCGCCGAAACGCGTCCCTGAATCAGTTCATACCGAAGCGGCGTTATGCCGTCTGCTTCTCCGGCTGCGCCACGCGGTGCGACACCGTGAACTTCATGCGGTGTTCGCCCTCGACCGCATCGACCACCACGTGATCGCCGTGCAGTATGTCGCCGTCGAGAATCTTCATCGCCAGCGGGTCCTGGATCAGCTTCTGTATGGCGCGCTTCAACGGACGCGCGCCGTATACCACGTCGTAGCCTTCGCTGAAGACCAGCTCCTTGGCCGCTTCCGTCAGTTCGATCGAGATCTTGCGGTCAGCCAGCAGCCGCCGCAGGTCCTCCAGCCGCAGGTCAACGATGTGAGCCAGCTGTTCCTTGCCCAGCGGGTTGAAGATGATGATGTCATCCACGCGGTTCAGGAACTCCGGCTTGAAGTGCTCCTGCAGCGCCTTCAATACCTGACGCTTGACCGTGGCGAGATCGCCGTCGGTCTGCAGTCCATCCCCTTCGGCCCCGCCCACAGCCGCCGGCGCTCGGCCGCTGCGGTCGTGGTATGAGAAACCGATCGGCGTCGTCAGCGCCGCCATGTACTGCGAGCCGATGTTCGACGTCATGATGATCACGGTATTCCGGAAGTCCACCGTGCGGCCTTTGCCGTCGGTAAGACGACCGTCGTCCATGATCTGCAGCAGGACGTTGAATACGTCCGGGTGCGCCTTCTCGATCTCATCGAAGAGCACCACCGAGTAAGGCCGTCTACGCACTTGCTCGGTCAACTGACCGCCTTCGTCGTAGCCCACATATCCCGGAGGCGCGCCGATCAGCCGCGACACAGCGTGCTTCTCCATGTACTCCGACATGTCGATGCGCACCATGCTCTTCTCGTCGTCGAACATGAACTCGGCCAGCGCGCGCCCCAGTTCAGTCTTACCGACGCCCGTCGGGCCCAGAAAGATGAACGAGCCGATCGGACGACGCGGGTCGCTCAACCCGGCGCGGTTACGCCGGATGGCGTTCGAGATTCGCTCCAGCGCAATATCCTGCCCCACCACGCGCTTGCGCAGCCGCTCTTCCATGTGGACGAGCTTCTGCACTTCGCCTTCGAGCATCTTTGAAACCGGAATGCCGGTCCACTTGCTCACAATTCGAGCGATGTCCTCTTCCGTAACTTCCTGTTGCAACATGCGGTTACTGGTGCTCGTGCCGTCAGCAACGGCATTGAGCTTCTGCAACTCGCTTTCGGCCTGACGCAGTTCGCCGTAACGGATCTGCGCCACGCGTTCAAGGTTTCCCTTGCGCTCGGCTTCGGCTTCCTGCTGCTTCAGATCCTCGATCCGCTTCTTCAGGTCGGCAATGCGCGTGATGGCTTCTTTCTCTTTCGTCCAGCGAGCCTTCAAAGCGTCGGCCTGTTCGCGGATGTGTGCCAGCTCTTTTTCGACGGCTTCCAGCCGCTCGCGCGAGTTCGGGTCGCCTTCTTTTTTCAGAGCCTGGCGCTCAATCTCCAGGTTCGTCGCGCGACGCTCGAGCTGATCGATTTCGGTTGGAACCGAGCCGATCTGGATGGACAGCGCAGCAGCGGCTTCGTCAACCAGGTCGATCGCCTTGTCCGGAAGAAAACGGTCGCTAATGTAGCGATGCGACAAGGTTGCCGCCGCCACGATCGCCGAGTCCTTGATGCGGACCTTGTGATGCTGCTCGTAGCGCTCCTTCAGGCCGCGCAGGATGGCAATCGTGTCTTCCACGTTCGGCTCGCCCACGTAGACGATCTGGAAGCGACGTTCCAGCGCCGCGTCTTTTTCGATGTACTTGCGGTACTCGTTCAGCGTGGTCGCGCCGATCGCTCGCAGTTCGCCGCGAGCGAGCGCCGGCTTAAGCATGTTGCTGGCGTCGATCGCACCTTCGGATGCCCCAGCCCCAACCAAAGTGTGCAGCTCGTCGATGAACAGGACGATCTGTCCGTTCGATTCTTCGATCTCCTTCAGCACGGCCTTGAGGCGGTCTTCGAATTCGCCACGGAACTTCGCGCCCGCCAGCATGCCGCCCAGGTCTAGCGCGACGACTCGCTTGTCGCGCAAAACTTCCGGAACGTCGCCGCGCACGATGCGCTGTGCCAGTCCTTCAACGATGGCCGTCTTGCCAACGCCGGGTTCGCCGATCAGCACCGGGTTGTTCTTGGTGCGCCGCGACAACACCTGCACAACGCGCCGGATCTCTTCGTCGCGACCGATTACCGGGTCGAGTTTGCCCTTGCGGGCCAGATCGGTAAGGTCGCGAGCATAGCGCTCGAGTGCCTGGTACTTCGCTTCGGGGTTCTGGTCGGTGACACGCTGCGTGCCCCGCACGGCCGTAAGCGCCTTGAGAATGTCGTCGTGCGTCGCGCCATGACGCGCGAGGATCTCCTGCGCCGCATCGCGCTGCATCCGCGAAATGGCGAGCAACAGATGCTCGGTCGAGACATACTCGTCCTTCATCTGGTCGGCCTCTTTGAAGGCCACGTTCAACATCTGATTCAGCGCCGGCGACATCTGCGCCTGGTAAACGCCACCGCCACCCGACACTTTAGGCAGCCGCTCCAACTCGCGCCGGATATCTGCCGTCACCGCCTGCACGCCAACGCCAATCTTCTCCAGGACCGGCGGCACAATGCCGTCCTTGTCCTCGATGAGCGCCTGCAAAACGTGCAAAGGCAGCAGTTCGGGGTTGCCGAACTCCGACGCGATCTCATTCGCGCGCTGTATCGCCTCTTGCGCCTTAATTGTGAATTTGTCCCAACGAATGGGCATGAATGAAACTCCTTACTTCTAAAACTGCTGTTGCTGTTGATTTTTGATTTTCGATTTTTGATTTCTGATTTCAGACTTCGTGGACCATGGCGCTACTTCGATCGGCCTGTTTTTTCGGTTTTCAAGGTTTCTCGATCAAAAATCAGAAATCGAGAATCAAAAATTCAAGGGGAGACGAACATCGCGCCTCCCCCACCTTCGGCTAGCAACTAGCCACTTCTGTTACGCCGCCTTGCCCTTGCCGGCCTCGATCGTCTTCTGCTGGCCGGCGCCGACGTTGACCTTGATCTGCTTCGGCTTGGCTTCGGCGCGCTTGTTCAGGTGGATCTTCAAGACCCCCTTCTCATAATCGGCCTGAACGTCGTCGGTGTTCACCGTGTTCGGGAGAGTGAACGTACGGGTGAACGAACCGTAACGGCGCTCGATGCGCTGGAAGTTCTCTTCTTTCTCTTCCTTGTCGAACTTCCGCTCGCCATGGATGGTCAGCACATTGTTCTCAACCCGGACATCAAGATCTTTCTCGTCGATGCCCGGAACTTCCAGTTTCAGCGTGATGCCATGCTCGTCCTCATAGACGTCGACGGGAGGAACGAAGTTCGTGCCCAGCGCCTCTTCACGGCCGCCAGTCGGGCCGAAGTTGCGTATGAGCTGATCCATCGAACGCTGCATGTCGGTCAACTCACGGAAGGGATCCCAACGAACAATCGCCATAACTCAAATCCTCCTAAAATCTCGCGACGGTGATTCTCATCGTCGCTATATCTGATGCTTTCTAAGCGCAAAAGGATAATAAAATGTGAGTGTGTTGTTGTCAATATACTTTTTTGGTCGAGTTCTCAACTACTTAGCCGCAAATACCGCCTTTCTCCAGCCCATGATTTCTCCAGCGCCTTTGTTTCGGGTCTAATGAGAGACAATCCTGAAAGCCTTCTTATGCTTGCCTAGATGCCCGCGCTTAAGATTTCGTGCACCGCCACATGCGCGTGACCCTTCGCTGTAAGCCGCTGATAAATAACAGCTTGTCTGTCGAGAAAGGGCTTTTCCACGTTTTACCCGGCGTGCATTGGCCTGCTCCTCTGGACGTAGCAACCTGCCCCGGTCAGGAGCCAATCAGGAGGACGGCGAATGCGTTTGGGCAGCTTGCGGGCAAAGATTCTGATCACCTTCGGAGTTGTTGCGATATACGCGACGGGCCTCAGCGCTCAGGATTGGAATCCCCGGTTCGAAGCGGGTGCGCAGTTCACGGCACTGGACTTTCGCGGGACGCTGGGCGAAAAGCCTGGCGGCTTCGGTGGGCATTTCGGTTACAACCTCAACCGCTATCTGGCGCTCGAGACCGAGGCCAATTACTTCCCCCAGAACCCGGACGGCGACTTCGGTCAGACACAGTTCGTGGCGGGCGTGCGCGCCGGATACACCTTCGATGATTTCGGAATCTACGCCAAAGTGCGTCCTGGGTTTGTGCGGTTCGGCGGCGCCGCGTATCGCGCTTACAACGGCGACAACCCGACACGGCCTGCCATGGATATCGGTGCCGTCCTGCAGTATTTCCCGCGCGCAGGCCACGTCGGAATACGGCTCGACTGGGGAGACACCCTGATCTCGATGCCGACGCAATTTTTTCAGACCGGATCAGCATCGGCTAGCAGCGGAGGGTGGAAGCACAACCCTCAGGGAGAGATCGGGGTGGTGGTGCGGTTCTGAAACAATTTTCGATTTTCGATTTCTGATTTTCGATTGAAAACCGTGAGCGCAGAACGCTGTCGCCTGGCGGCTGCGGTCCGTGAGTGCTGGATAATACAAACAGTCCAGAAGACCGTTTTCCCAATCGGAAATCAAAAATCAGAAATCAAAAATTCTTCTACGCTTTCTTCTTTCTTTTCGCTTCCCAAGGCCGCACTGGGCGAGCGGCCATCGGCGCTTCGCGCCCGTTCACGCGATCGTAGTGGTAGCTTGCCGAGACTGTGCCGAGCCCCTCGTTGTAGAGGCTGGGCAGGTTCAGTGCCTCTTTGAACTCCTCGGAGAAGTCGTGAAGGGCCTTGAGTTTGTCTTCCGTCGCGGGCAATTCCTGCTTCGTAGTTTTCAGGAACTGCTGGTAACCCTTGTTGACGAGCTTGGAGATTTCCGAACCGACGAGATAGCCCGGCCAGGCGAACACGCGCACACCGCCGTCCTCGGTCTTTTCAATCGCTGCAGAGCAGCGATACTTGCGCAGAAAGATGCGGTTGGCAGCGCCGGGCGCCTCCAGCAGGTCGAAGCCGTGATCTCGCAACCACTGCACAGCATCGTCATAGCTGCGGGGCTGGGTGTCGTAAGTACTCGGTGAATTCTTTGCCATTGATGCTCTTTTCGCTCGCGCCCGTTTATTGCCGTGGCAATGTGATACTACCCCGGTCCGCGCTGTTGCCCCGGCGATCGTTCCCAGATCGTCCGTCGGCAGCAATAACTTAAAGGCAGAGCTGAACGCGGAACGATAAATTTCGCACATTCGCCATGGTTCCGACAACCCGGAACACTCATCCAATGGTGACGATGGGTCACATGAACACTCGGCTCGCGTTGGTCAGGCCGGTCCTGGGGCGTACCCTGCTGGAAAGCATTGGGGACACTCCGCTGGTGCGGATGCTGCGAGTGACCGCCGGATTGCAGCGCGTGCGGATCGCAGCCAAGGCCGAGTGGTATAACCCGGGCGGTTCCGTGAAAGACCGCGCCGCCGCCAGCATAGTTTGCGAAGCCCGCCGCGACGGACTGCTAGGCCGGGGCAAGGTTCTGCTCGATTCGACCAGCGGAAATACCGGCATCGCTTACGCCATGCTCGGCGCAGCCATGGGATTTCCCGTAACGCTCTGCGTCCCGGAAAACGTCTCTCCCGAACGCAAGCGCATTCTGAAGGCCTACGGCGCCGAGATCGTTTACACGGATGCGGGCGAAGGCTCCGATGGCGCACTGGTGAAGGCACGCGAACTCTATGCGTCCGACCCGCAACGCTATTTCTATGCCGACCAGTACGGCAATCCGGCAAACTGGCGCGCACACTACAACACCACGGCTAACGAGATCTGGGAACAGACCGACGGCGCCATCACCCACTTTGTCGCGATGCTTGGAACGAGCGGAACCTTCACCGGGACGTCGCGCCGGCTCAAAGAGATCAATCCGCACATTCGCTGCATCTCGTTGCAGCCGGATTCGCCGTTCCACGGCATCGAGGGCGCGAAGCACATGCCAACGGCGATCGTCCCGCAGATCTACGACCCGAACCTGGCCGACCAGAACATCGAGATCCGCACGGAAGATGCGTATTACATGGCGCGCCGGCTTGCGCGCGAAGAGGGTTTGCTAGTCGGTATTTCGGCCGCTGCCGCCATGGTAGGCTCAATCAAGGTCGCGCGAGAACTGGAACGAGATGGCCACGATGGCGTCGTCATCACCGTGTTCCCGGATAGTGCCGACAAGTACCTGAGCGAGCGCTTCTGGGAGGAAGTGCCGGAAGACTATCAGATTTAGTTTCTGGTTTATTGTTTCTGGTTTCTAGTTGGACGAAGCCGCGGGCTATGAGCTTCGGGCTGTGCGTTTGTGATTTGCTTGAGGTGCTCATAGCTCAACGCCCACAGCCCATGGCGTGAAAAACCAGAAACGAGAAAGCAGAAACGAGAACGCGTTTCTATGTTGACCATTACTCAGGAAGTATTCGGCTCACTGCGTCGCCACGGGGAAGAGACGTATCCGCATGAGTGTTGCGGTGTGCTGTTGGGCAACGACAATGGCGACGGCACACGTACCGTTACTAAAGCTGTGCGCTGCGGCAACACGCGTACCGATTCGCCGCAGAACCGCTACAACATCGCGCCTAAGGAACTCATCCGTATCCAGCTCGACTCGCGGGAAGAGGGCCTCGACATCCTCGGCTTCTATCACTCTCATCCGGACCACCCGGCGCAGTGGTCGACCACCGATCTGGCCGAGGCGCACTGGTTCGGCTGCTCCTACGTCATCACCAGCGTCGTGCAGGGCCGCGCCGACATCACCAATTCCTTCCTGCTGGCCGGTGAGAGCGAAGAACAGAAGCGATTCGAAAACGAAGAATTGCAGATTGCAGATTTCAGATTGCAGAATGCCGGATGAAGTCATTCGCGATTTTTGATTTCTGATTCTTGATTTCTGTTCTGACTTCTGATTCTGACTTGTGATTCTGATTTCCCACAGGATTAATCAGAAACTCCAACACGGATGTCATCCTGAGCGGAGCGCCGAAGGCGCGTAGCGAAGGACCTATGCAGTCCGCTGGCGTCATCGCAACCGTCAGCTGCCGCCACAAACTGCCGGGTCAAAAGACCCCGGCACCACACAGCCGTATCTTGCTGCCACGAAGTTCCGGTTCTCAAATCAGAAATCAAAAATCGAAAATCACAAATTCCTGTGCTCTGTCTTCCCTGCCAGAAGTTCGAGCGCGTGCGGCAGCAGGTCGACGATGGTCGCAAGCGATTCGGTCGCTCCCTTAGGGCTTCCCGGTAAGTTCACGATCAGCGACTTGTTCCGCACCACGCTGATGCCGCGGCTCAGCGCCGCGAACGGCGTCTTCAGCGCGCCTTCGTGGCGTATGCGCTCGGCCAGACCGGGCACATGACGATCGCCCACGCTGTCCGTCGCTTCGGGCGTCACGTCGCGCTCAGCCAGTCCCGTGCCGCCCGTGCTCAGCACGAGCCGAGCTTTGTCGCAAAGTTCGATGAGCGAGTTCTCAATCGGAATCCGCTCGTCCGGGCAGATGGCCATCGCCACCACTTCAAATCCCTTCGCAACCAGCATGTCGCGCAGCGCCGGACCGGACTGGTCCACGCGCTCCTTGCGGAAACACGAATCACTGACGGTCAGTATGGCGGCAGTCATAAAAGAAGTTGCGAGTACCGAGTACCGAGTTTTGAGTACCTAGTACCTAGTTGTTAGTGGATACAGCATCGCCGCAGTTGCGTCAACAGCAGGCGGCTAATCGTTCCCGGTTTCTGGTTTCTAGTTTCTGGTTCAAACACACAGCGCTTCTTCCGGAACCAGAAACCAGAAACTCACTCGCTGTCTCTATTCGCTTCATCCAGCAGACGCAGGCCTTCCATGAGCAGGCCCTGAGTGGTGCGCGTGGTGGTCTGTTCGGAGGTGCGGTCCTCGAAATTGATCTCGAAGTTGCCGGCGTCGGTCCAGGTGAGAGCCTTGTAGACGGCTTCGTCGCCGCGCAGGCTGCCGTAAACGCCGTGTACCAATTGGCCTTCGGAGAAGTACATAGTGCAGCGCTCGTCGCCGTTGACCAGGGTGAGAGCGCAGGTTTTGCGACCCATGTCGAGCGACTGGAACAGGTCGATGACGTTCATCTGGGCCAGGCTGCCGCGAACGAGCGTATCTTCGTTGCGCGCCTGTGTCGCCTTCTCCAGCGCTATGTGGCCCAGAACGCGACGAATCCGCAGCGTCGCGTCTTTCACGAAGAAAGGCTTGGCAAGAAAATCGGCGACGTGTTCTTCATACGGCTTGAGGCGCTCGGTGATGTCGGCCTTCGAGGCCATAAGGATGACCGGAGTTTTGGCCGTCGCGGGACGTGACTTCAGTTTTTCCACAAGTTGCAGGCCGTCCATGCCTGGCATTCCGTAGTCGCAGATGATGAGGTCGGGCGTGTCCTCAACGGTGCGTAACAGGGCGTCGGCGGCATCCGAGGCTGAATACACCGAGGCCACCGGCGCGATCGCCTCGCGCAGCAGATCCAGCACCAGCGGATTGTCCTCGACGACAAGAACCTTGAGCATAAAAAAGTACCGAGTACCGAGTTGTTAGTACCTAGTACCCAGTTGTAACGCGAATCAGTGCTAAACGCCCGGATGAAATCGACGGCTGCGAATCACGAGTACGAGCAAAACCCGCGACTCGCTGCTCGCTATTCAGTATTCGCTACCGGTTACTCGCGACTCGGTACTCGGTACTCGGTACTAAAAACTAGGTACTAGCTACTAGGTACTCGCCTTTCATAGCTTCCGCTCTTTCCGCCCGTTTTGCGCTCCAGCACGATCTCGCGTATTTCGATTCCTTTGTCGAGGGCCTTGCACATGTCGTACACGGTGAGGGCGGCGACGCTGACGGCGGTCATGGCTTCCATTTCCACGCCAGTGACGGCCACGGTCGCGGCGGTCGCACGTATCGCGACGCCATTCTCACACACGGTCACCTCGACATCAACGTGCGTGAGGGGCAACGGATGACACATCGGTATTAGCTCGGAAGTGCGCTTGGCGGCCTGTATTCCCGCGATTCTGGCCACCTCCAGCGGATTGCCCTTTGGATTGTTCGGCAAGGCCGCCAGTACCTGCGGCGACAGCACAACAAACGCACTCGCCACGGCCTCGCGCCGCGTCGGCGTCTTGTCAGACACATCAACCATGCGGGCGTTCCCGGCCGAATCGTAGTGGGAGAGCTTGTCAGCCATTTCTTGGCTCCACGACTTCAACCCTAACACGATGGAGTACCGAGTTGTGAGTACCGAGTACCGAGTTGGCGGCGCACACACCAAGTTGTCCAGCCCTCCCCATATTGCGCCAGTGCACTATCTACGCGGGTTTGGCAACGTTAGCTCTGCAAAATCCTGAATAGACTCAACTTAGGTTTTGTTTAAGCAAACGCCATACCGGTTAATAACCTGCTGGTCAATGGGCGCCGTTGTCGCTTTTGGCTGTTCCTCGTCGCGTCGCTCCTCGGAATGACAACTTCTGAAAAGTCACAGCAGCTCAGGATGACAGCATCAAGTCACAGAGTCAGGATGACAGCATCAAGTCACAGAGTCAGGATGACAGCAT
>JAEZPW010000120.1 GCA_023441255.1 Acidobacteriota bacterium | reverse complement strand
CACGTACTCTCTCATCCACGACGATCTGCCCGCCCTCGACAACGACGATCTGCGCCGCGGCCGTCCCACTTGCCACAAGGCTTTTGGCGAAGCCACGGCCATCCTCGCCGGCGACGCCCTCCAGACCTACGCGTACGAGTGCATGGCGCGTCTGCGCTGCCGCCCCGAATCGCGCGTCAGCATCGTAGAGGAACTCGCCCACGGCACCGGCACTATCGACGGCATGATCGGCGGACAGGTCATGGACCTCGAAGCCGAACACAAGAAACCCGACGCCGAAACGCTGCACTACATCCACCGCGCCAAAACCGGCGCGCTCATCACCGCGGCTCTCGTCACCGGCGCCATCTACGCCCACGCCAGTTGCACGGACGTCGAAGCCATCCGCGCTTTCGGCCAGGACGCCGGCCTCGCCTTCCAGATCGCCGACGACATCCTCGACGTAACCGCCACCTCCGAACAACTAGGCAAGACCGCGGGCAAAGACCTCACCGCCGAGAAAGCGACCTACCCGGCTCTCTACGGGCTCGAAGCGTCGGAAAGGAAAGCAGCCGAACTCATCGACAGCGCCTGCGCGAGATTAAACCCCTTCGGCGAGCGTGCAGCGACGCTTAAGGAGATTGCGCGGTTCTTGGTGGAACGAAAGAAGTAGAATTCATCTCTGGTTTTCTTGAGCAAGAGGTTTGAGCGACATGATCAAGATGACCGAGTTAAGATCACCCGATGGCCCGATCGCCCGATGGCCCGATTCGGTTGACGTTCTCGCCATCGCTGCTCACCGCGACGACGTTGAGCAGACTTGCGGAGGCACGCTGCTCAAAGCCGCCGAGCAGGGCCAGCGTACTGCGATCCTGGATCTCACTCGGGGCGAGATGGGTACTCGCGGAACCGCTGACGACCGCGCCCGCGAAGCCGCCGAAGCAGCCCGCATTCTGAAAGTAGGCTCTCGCCACGCGCTCGACATTCCAGACGGCCGCGTCGAGAATACCTGGGATAATCGGCTCAAAGTCGCCCGCACGATCCGCGCCCTTAAGCCGCGCGTCGTGATCCTTCCCTACTGGCAAGGTCGCCATCCAGACCACTACACGGCCTCAACACTCGGCTATGAAGCCTGCTTCGCCGCCGGTCTCAAGAAACTCGACCTCACCGTTGAGGAGTATCTCGCAACCGCGCACGACCGCTACTACAACGGCCGACTCCTCACCGCCGAGGATCTCGACAAAGAACAGCAGTACTATCGGGATCACGAGGAGGCTTCTGCCCTCGCGCCGCACCGCCCCTTCAAGATCGTCTACGCGACGCTCTACTACGACGTCCGCCCCACCTTCGTCGTCGACATAACCGACCAGTTCGAAGCACGCCTGCGATCGCTCTTCGCCTACAAATCACAGTACGAAGACCAGCAGGCCGGCTCCGGACTGTTCCCTGCCCACCAGGAAATTCGCGACCGCATCGAGGCCATGGCGCGCTTCTATGGGTTACTCGCAGGAGTAAAATTCGCCGAGCCGTTCGTGCAGAAGGAAGTCGGCCTCGTCGACGATCTTCTCCACATTCCGGTCCAATCACTCTGACCGTTGCCTCAGAGGTCTGCCTTCTTCCTTCTGCGTTTAAGCGACGCGCGCTTCCCTCAGCCTCGCCGCCGCTGTTTCCGAACTTACCGGCGAAAAATACGTCTCCTTCGACCTGTAAGACTGTACCCTTCCCGGCACGACCGGCATGATCTCGATATGCCAGTGATAATCTTCGTCGATCGTCTTCCAGTAGCCCAAAACTGACGACCTGTGCAGAGTGTTTGGCGAGGTGTGCAAGACGAGATGAAAGGCTGTCGCCACCGTCAGCACGCGTCGCAGCGTGCTCCGGAGCAAAGGTGCGAGCTCGTCCAGATTCTCGGGTTTCGAAAGCGCCAGGCGCTCAAACGCCGCCTCGTGCGTCGATGGCAGAATCCACGTCTCGAACGGCACCCGCGGAGCATACGGGCAAAGCGCCAGGAAATCTCCTCGCGACTCCACCAGTCTGAGCGCCTGCCGCTGCTCCTGCGCCAGGATGTCGCAGAACACACAACGTTCTTTCTGAGCGAAGTATTCGCGTCCTGCTCGCAATTCGTATAACACGCGTCTCGGCACAAAGGTCGTCGCCACCAACTGCGAGGTCGCGTGCTCAAATTCCTGCCCGGCTCCCGCGCCATAATCCTTGAACACGGTCACATACTTGAAGCGGCGGTCCTGCTTCAAGTCCAGTATTCGCCGCGCCACCAGTTCGAGAAACGGACGGACTTCCGCCGTGCCTGCGTTCCACATCTCGCGTGCGTGGTGCGCGTTTTCCAGCAACACCTCATGCGCGCCTATCGAACGCATCTTGTCGTAAATGCCGTCGGCACGGCGCATCGGCTCGCCTTCCACACGGTAGAGCGGTGCCGGATGAACAACCGCCCTAGCCGACCAGTTACCGGAATCTCCAGCCACCGGAGGCATACTGGAGACCACCTGCAACCCTGCGTCTTGACCCGGGCAGTACCGGCACGGCACATCTTCCACCTGCGCCGGCGCGTGTTCATCTCCCGTCACCACCCAGGATCGCGTGATCGGGTCCTTGCGCAATTCCATGAGCGCATAGTTAATCCGTTATTAACGTGTGAGTCAAACGTCGGAATGGAGGATGGTTGAGGGATGATGGCAGATTTGAACCTTTCACAACATCCATCTGCCATCCTCCAACTAACATTCATCTTTCGCAGCCCGTTCCCACAGCCTTTCTCTGCTATACTCCGGCTTTCCGGCGACGCTCACGATGACAGAGGCCTCTACTCCCCTCATGCGGCAATACGCCGCGATTAAGAAGGAATACCCGCACACGCTCCTCTTTTTTCGTCTGGGCGACTTCTACGAACTATTCTTTGACGACGCCGTTACCGCCGCCCGCGAGCTCCAGATCACTCTCACCTCGCGCAACAAGGAAAAAGGCATAGCCGTCCCCATGTGCGGCGTGCCGTACCATGCGGCCGAAAACTACATTTCCAAGCTGATCCGCAAAGGCTACAAGGTTGCCATCTGCGACCAAGTCGAAGACCCAAAGAAGGCAAAGACGATTGTCCGCCGCGAAGTCACCCGCGTTGTAACCCCGGGTACGGCTGCCGACTCGTCGCTCAACTCCGAAGACAACAACTTCCTGGCCGCGATCTGCCGTCTCGAAGATTCTCGCGCTGCGGCGGGTCAGCGTGCGCCCGAAATCCGCGCCGGCTTTGCCGCCCTCGACCTCAGCACCGGTGAGTTTCGTGCCACCGAGTTCAGTGGCCCCGAGGCCGAAAAGCGCGTCTGGGATGAACTCGAACAGCTTCGCCCGCGCGAAATTCTGTTCGCCTCCTCCGCCCCGCTGTTCGATGTACCTGCGTCGCAGAGTTCAGTGTGGGGACGGGGCTCTGCCCCGTCTCAGAGCTCAGGTCTCAATTCCAACTCAGCTCAGGCGGGCAGCACAAACTCCTCGGGTGTCCCATCCTTGCGCAGCAAGGGTGGAGATTTTGGCTCAGGTCCCAACGGAACCCTTTGGGCTCTCACGCCAGTTGACGACTGGATATTCGCCCCCGACTACGCTCTACCCCAACTCGAGAACCACTTCGGCGTGCTCTCGCTGGAAGGCTTCGGCCTTGCCGGACGTACCGCCGCGGCGTGCGCCGCCGGCGCCATTCTGCATTACATCCGAACCACGCAACGCGGCTCGCTCGACCACGTCGACCGAATCGGTTTCTACGAGCGCCAGGATTGCCTCGTGCTCGACGCGGTCACCGTCCGCAACCTCGAGCTGATCGAGCCGATCTTTGCCGGCACTGCCGACGGAATCACTCTATTCCGCGCACTCGACGCGACGATCACGCCCATGGGCAAGCGCCTGCTGCGCGCATGGATGCTCCGGCCGTCCATTGACCCCGCCGAAATCAACGCCCGTCTCGATGCCGTCCAATCTCTTACGTTGAGCATGATCTCCCGCGAAGAACTTCGCCGCTCGCTCGACGGCATTCTCGATCTCGAACGCCTCCTCAGTCGCGTAACGCTCGAAACCGCCAATCCGCGCGACGTCCTCGCACTTGCCGCCTCGCTCGCACGCATTCCTGCCGTGCGGACCGCGATGACCAAGTTCGACGCGGCGCGGATCGCCGCCCTGCACTCTGCAATCGACGAACTCGCCGAACTTCGCCACCGCATCGAGACCACCATCGTTCCCGAGCCTCCACTGACCTTCGTCGATGGCGGCGTGATCGCGCCCGGTGTTGAGTCCGACCTCGACGAACTTCGCCAACTCAGTCGCAACAGCAAGCAGTACCTTGCCCAGGTGGAAGAGCGCGAGCGCCAGCGCACCGGCATCGGCTCGCTTAAGGTGAAGTTCAACAGTATCTTCGGCTACTACATCGAGATCAGCAAAACCAACCTGCACCTGTCGCCAACGGATTACGAACGCAAGCAGACGCTGGTCAACGCTGAGCGCTTCACCACGCCCGAACTCAAGGAATACGAAGCAAAGATCCTCGATGCGCAGGAGAAGATCGTCGAGATCGAACGACGCATCTTCGCCGAACTTCGTTCAGCCATCGCCGCCGAAGCGCGACGAATCCGCCAGACTGCGCTCGCCCTCGCCGAGGTCGACCTGCTCGCCAACTTCGCGCACCTCGCAGTGGAACGCAACTATTGCCGCCCGCAATTCGACTCCAGCGACGACATCGAAATGGTCGAGGGCCGTCACCCAGTCGTCGAGCGACTGGAGCTCACGGGCGGCGCCGACCGCTTCATCCCCAACGACCTCTTCGCGAACGGCACCACGCACAGCGTCCTGCTCATCACCGGACCCAACATGGGCGGCAAGTCCACATACCTGCGGCAGGCTGCGCTGCTGGTCATCATGGCCCAGATGGGTTCGTTCGTACCCGCGCGCTCATTGCGTATGGGCATTGTCGATCGCATCTTCACCCGCATTGGTGCCGCCGACAATCTTGCCCGTGGCCGCTCCACCTTCATGGTCGAGATGACCGAGACCGCGGCAATCCTCAATACAGCCACACCGCGCTCGCTCATTCTGCTGGACGAGATCGGCCGCGGCACTGCCACCTATGACGGCCTTGCCATCGCCTGGGCCGCCGTCGAGTACATCCACGCGCGTGTGCGTTCGAAGACGCTCTTTGCAACGCATTACCACGAATTGACGGAACTCGCGGACCGTCTCAGCGGCGTGAAGAACTACCACGTGTCAGTGAAAGAAAACGCCGGCGGGATCGTGTTTCTCCGCCGCGTCGAACCGGGCGCCGCCGACCGCAGCTATGGCATCGAGGTGGCCAAACTCGCTGGTCTTCCAGACGAGATGATCGACCGCGCCCGCGAGGTCCTCCACGAACACGAATTCGCCGCCCAGCGGATCACCGACGACCTCGAAGGGGAACTGCGCCCAGACGGGCAAGCCGTCGAGAATACGGGTGCTGGTCAAACTGCGGGTGATCGTCAAGTTGTGAATGCCGCCATCTCGCAGCACGACGGTGTGCGTCCCAGCAGAATCTCCGGTGCTTCCCACGTGCAACTCTCGATCTTTACCCCGCTCTCCCAGCAGATCGTGGACCGACTTCGCGAAGCCGACCTCAACGGCCTCACGCCCATCGAGGCACTGAACCTGCTCTACGAATTGAAGAAACAGCTTGAATAGAAGGCTTTTGTAGGCCTCACGCGCGAGTTCGTCGTGAGTATCATGCCCTGTCAGGCCGACTCTGCCATTGCCTTGACGGGTTCTTTCCCTCGCTTACGCTCGAAGATCCGCCGTGCCATCCACGCTGGCGCCATGAACACCTGCCGCGGGTCGCTCAGGAACGCCGGTTTGTTTCCCTCGATCAGGTGGCCCAACCACGCAATCCCAAAGGCCGTCGGAATCAGGGCTAGTGCCAGCTTCGGTCGCTTCGGCAGAAGGAAGATTGACGAAAATCCCAGCGGAATAGCAACCATGTGCAGTGCCCGGTTCACCGGGTGCGTATGCGACGAGTCGTAGTGAGAGTAAAGGCCCACGCTCCACCTCCTCAGGGCAGGTGAGATGCCGGAACATTCTCCGGAGTGGGCCTGTGACGCTCGTGCAAATTGCTTGTGTCGTGCCGACTCTCGACCCCTCGCATGATCGCGTTCACGCCGGTCTACGCAAAACCCTCACAATTCTGTGCGTAAACACCTCCCGCAACCCCGGGGCGTGCGACAACATCCGACATAACTGCCGCGCGGCCCTCACCGCAACCGACCGTGAGTCCCCAAGCTTGCGCCCAACAGAGAACAATTCAGGGTCTACCCGCTCCAACGTCTGAAAGCCCGATTCCTCTACCGTCGAATCGAACCGGGCAATCGACGTTCCGTTTATCGTGTTGCATTTCTCCCAGTGTTCCGGCTCAGCCGAACGCCGCGCATACCACGCCGCCTCGCTCCCACGCTCCCGAATGATGTCGTTGTAGACCCGCAGCAATCGCCGTGTTTCGAACAGATAGTGCACGCACGGCATTGCCGTCACATTGCTGAGGTGATGCTCCACGGGATGCATGAACTGCGGAAATACCAGGTACATCTTCCCGCCTGGCTTGAGTATCCGGTAGCACTCGTTCAGCACCCTGCTCAAATCGCGCACGTGCTCCAGCACGTCGAACGTAAGCACAGCGTCAAAGGACTGATCCGGATATGGAATCGCCTCCCCAAATCCAACCCTGAAGTCGGCCGATACTCCCCGCATCGCGGCGAACCGGTTCCCAGCCTCCGCCATTGCCGGATGAATATCGATTCCCGCCACGTGCGCCAGTCCGTACCGCTCGCCCCAGGCAACGGCCCTGCCTCCGCAGTAACATCCAAGGTCAAAGATCCGCTGCCCCGTGAGTTTCAACTCGTGCCCGAAGTAGTGGTCGAACGGGTACGCCATCTCGTCCGCGTAGACCGCCGCGGACTCCTCATCGGCTAGCGCCGGATTAACATAAACTCGGGGTCCGCTGCGAGGTCGGTTAATGTCCGGATACATCGGACGCAGCAGCATTAGTTTGCGAAGGAGTGCATCACCGATAACTTGCGCGCTCATGGTATTGGGTCTCCTGAACGCGCAAGCCTAACCCGGTTTCAAGCTTTTTTTTACACAGCCCGTCCAGATTTACGAAAACAGATCAAGCGCACCGCTTCCAGCGCGCGCTCGCATCCGGCCCGGTCCAGATCCATATGCGTTACGAACCGCACTTTCTCTGGATTCACCCCGCCCGCCAGAACGCCCTTGGTTGCCAGCTTCGCAGTGAACTCGTCCGACTTCATCCCGGTCCCGCTCATATCGAAGATAAGGATGTTCGTCTGCACCGTCGCCGGATCGATCTTTATTCCCGGAACCTCCGCCAGCCCCTCGGCCAGGAATTTGGCATTGGCATGATCTTCGTGCAGCCGTGCCGGCATCTTCTCCAAGGCAATCAACCCTGCCGCGGCCAGTATGCCGGCCTGCCTCATGCCGCCGCCCAGCGCCTTTCGGTACACGCGCGCCTTCTCGATGAATTCCCTGCTGCCGACCAGTATCGACCCCACCGGAGCCCCTAGTCCCTTCGACAGGCAGAACATCACCGAGTCATATCTCTTCGTGACCTCGGCGACCGGCTTTCCCAGGGCCACCGCCGCATTGAAGACGCGCGCCCCGTCCAGATGGACCGGCAACCCGCGCTCATGCGCCTTATCGCAAATCTTGTCCGCGATCGCCTGCGGATACACCGTCCCGCCCGCCAGGTTGTTCGTATTCTCCAACTCGATCAGCCCGGTCTGCGCGTCGTAGTAGATCTTCGGCTGAATCTTCCTCTCAATCTGCTCCCACGTCATGACGCCGTTATCCGTCGCGACCGGCCGCACTATGCATCCCGCGAAGAACCCCAGCATAGCCATTTCGCAATTGAAGATGTGCGCGCGCTCATCGCAGATGATCTCCTGCCCAGGCTGCGTGTGGATCTTGATCGCAATCTGGTTACCCATCGTGCCAGTGGGCACAAAGATTGCCGCCTCCCGTCCGAATATCTCAGCCGCTCGGTCCTGCAACCGGTTGATCGTCGGATCTTCAGCATAGACGTCGTCGCCGACCTCGGCCTCGAACATCGCCCGTCGCATTTCCGGCGTCGGCTTCGTCACGGTATCGCTTCGGAGGTCGACCATCATTTGTTCAGCAGGCGCAGATTTTTCAGACATTTCCCTTTATCCTCGATTCGCAGTCAGTTTGGTTGTGAAGTTGAGTTTACAACCAGTATCATCAGGAACGGAATTTCACCTCATGGATGTCCTCAAAGAACTCTTTCAGCAACGTTTCGGGACCGCCGTGGAGCGCGTCGAACCGCTCCAAGGCCATCTCGGCGCCTCCGGACGCAACATCATCCGTCTGGCTGGTGGCGGACACACCGCAATCGGCGTCCTCTACGACGTCCGTGAGGAAAACATCGCATTCCTCGAGTTCTCGCGCCACTTCCACCGCCATGGACTGCCGGTGCCCGAAATCTATGCCGATAAGGTGAAAGAGGGCGCCTACATAGAAGAAGATCTCGGTGACGTCACGCTCTTCGACTTCCTGTCCGGCAATCGCAACGGTGACGACATCTCTCCCGAAGTAATCGCGGCCTATCGTCGGTCCGTAGCTGTCCTGCCCCGCTTTCAGGTCGAGGCCGGACGCGACCTGAATTACAAGGTGTGTTACCCGCGCGGCAGTTTCGACCGCCAATCCATTGCCTGGGACCTCAACTACTTCAAGTATTACTTTCTGCGCCTCGCCGGCATTGCGTTCAACGAACAGGCGCTCGAAGACGATTTCACGCGGCTAACCAAATTCCTGCTCACCGCCCCGCGCGACTTCTTCCTCTACCGTGATTTCCAGTCCCGCAACATCATGCTGCGCGACGGCCAGCCTTTCTTCATTGATTACCAGGGCGGACGCAAAGGCGCTCTGCAATACGATATCGCCTCCATCCTCTTCGACTCCAAGGCCGACCTGCCTGCCGAGGTTCGCCAACAGTTGCTCGATCAATATCTCGACGCGCTTGCGGAGGTCATGCCGCTCGACCGCGCAGCCTTTATGCGGCACTATTACGCTTACGTCTACATCCGCATGATGCAGGCGTTCGGTGCTTACGGTTTCCGCGGATTCTACGAGCGTCGCCCGCACTTCCTCCAGAGCGTTCCCTATGCGCTAAAGCACCTGCGCTGGCTGCTGCACAACGCAACTGTTCCGATCGCGCTTCCCACGCTGCTCGACGCCTTCACGCGCATGATCGGCTCGCCGAAGTTGCAGGCCATTGCGTCTGATTCGGACGAACTTGTAGTCCGTATCAACAGCTTCTCGTTCCATCGCGGCTGGCCCAAGGACGAAACGGGCCACGGCGGCGGCTTCGTCTTCGACTGCCGCAGTCTGCCCAACCCCGGCCGCCAGGAGCACTTCAAGCC
>JAEZPW010000085.1 GCA_023441255.1 Acidobacteriota bacterium | reverse complement strand
CGCAACCCGCTTTCTGGTTCTCACTCGCTCAATCCGTTTCTGCTGTTCGACCGTTTCGAATATACGGTGTACATAAACGCCGGGTGTGTGAACCTCATCCGGTTCTATCTCACCTGCATCCACCAGATGCTCGACCTCAGCAACCGTGACGCGCGCTGCGGTCGCCATCATCGGGTTGAAGTTCTGCGCAGTCTTTCTATAAACGAGGTTTCCGTAAGTATCGCCCTTCCACGCCTTAACGAAAGCGAAATCGGCGCGCAGCCAACGCTCCAGTAGGTACGGCTTACCCTCGAAGTCGCGCGTCTCTTTACCCTCCGCAACGACGGTTCCGACGCCACTGGGCGTAAAAAACGCCGGAATACCTGCTCCCCCGGCGCGGATTCGCTCACTGAAAGTGCCCTGTGGGATCAGTTCCAACCTGATCTCGTCCTTCAGGATTTTTTCTTCCAGCAACTTGTTTTCGCCGACGTATGTGCCGATGTGTTGTGCGATCTGCCCATTAGCCAGCAGAAAGCCCATGCCGAAGCCGTCTACGCCCACGTTGTTGCTGATTGTTTTCAGATTTCGAACATTCTTGCGCATGAGCGCCATAATCAGGTTTTCGGGAATACCACACAGTCCGAACCCGCCCACCATGATGGTCGCGCCATCCTCTACATCGAAAATGGCCGAGTCCGCATTTGCGAAAACCTTCTGCATAGCTGTTGTGAGATGCCGAAAAGTACTGTTAAGTAGCTAAATCGTGCTTACGAAACCCGCGATTCCAACGGGTCCGCTTTCGGTGTGGAGAGAAGTTCTACGTACCGCTAGCAATCCGCCTTTCGACTTCTTCGATTGAGGCCTTGAGCCTTTCGACAGACCATTTGATCTGTTCTTCCGTTATTACTGCGGGCGGAGCTATCAGCACGTGATCACCCTTGTAGCCGTCCACACAGCCCTGCACTGGATATACGCTCAGGCCGCGAGTCATACATTCTTCCGCGACTTGTCCGGCGAAATTCGCTGAAGGGTCGAACGGTTCCTTTGTCAGCTTGTTCTGGACAAATTCCACGCCCCAGAGCAGCCCGATTCCTCGAACGTCGCCAACGCTGCAGCATTCGTAAAGGGTCCGGAGCGCATCCTGCAGCAGCTCGGCTTTAGCTGACGCCTCAAGAACCAGATTGCTCGCACGAATTCTCGCCAGCACTTCACGTCCTGCAGCAACGGCCACAGGATGAGCGTTGTAGGTGTAGCCATGGACGAGCATACCGGAACCGTTCGCAATCGCATTCACCACTTTCTGGTTCGCAACGACGGCTCCCAACGGTGCGTAACCGCTCGAAATACCCTTGGCCAGCACGACGATATCCGGCGTTACTCGCCAATGCTCGCAAGCGAAGTTCTTGCCGGTCCGCCCGAACCCGGTCATCACCTCGTCTGCTATGGTGAGAACATCCGCACCTTTGCAGATGTCGAACACCTTTGGTAGGTATGAGGCAGGAGGAACGGCCGCGCCGAGCGTGGCGCCACTGACAGGCTCAAAGATGAATGCTGCTGCCGCGCCCTCCACACCGTCGAGTGCCGACTGCAATTCGGCTGCGTACCTGGTTCCGCAGTCATCGCATCCGTAGTCGCACGTGTAAGCACAATGGTAGCAATTCGGGATGCCGACATGGGCGAACTCGCGCACCATTGGCAGGTAAGTTTCGCGGCGTTTTACGTTGCCGGAAACGGCGAGCGCCCCCAGCGTGGCGCCGTGATAAGACTGCCGCCTGCTGATTACCTGAAAGCGCTCTTTATGCCCGATTTCGACCTGATATTGGCGTGCCAGCTTCAGCGCGGTTTCCGTCGACTCGGACCCGCCGCTCGTGAAAAACACCGCACCGCGGCGGAACCCTTCACCTGCAAACTCGAGCAATTCTTCTGCGAACCGTTCCGCAACCGGCGTTATGAACTGAGTTGTGTGTGCGAATTCGAGAGCGCGCGCCTGTTCGGCCATCGCGCGCGAAATCTGTTCCTCGCCGTGCCCGATGAAGCATGCGGTCGCTGATCCTGCGAAGTCGAGATAGCGGTGACCCCTGTCATCCCATAGATAAACGCCACGACCCCGCACTGCACAAGGGTACTGCTTTCGGAACGAGCGCACGAATAGAGCGGGACGGGGCTCGGACCGTTCGCGCGAATCATCGCCGATTGACGTTACCTGGCTCGTTTCGTCGCGCACCCAAACACTCCGTGAGCCTGAGTCTGTTCAGCCGCTGGATTATGCGTCCGCCCCTCGGGCCGCCGTTCGCGCTGAGAAATCACGACTCTCACGAAAACGCCAGCGTAAGTAATGTTCTTTGTTCCAACTCATGTGCCTTCGCCGAACCGGTCGCCGGACTGGCGCTCGCCGATCTCTTGACGGACCTGACGGCCCTGGGTGAAGCGAGTCGGCGTAAACGCGGGAGGACAAACCACAGTGCTCCCATGTTGGCCGGTTCTTCCTGGACCCAAATCACTTCCTTTGCATTCTTGTGCCGCTCAATGGCCTGGACGATCTCGGCTTCTGGAAAAGGGAAGAGCTGCTCAAGAAAAACAATCGCCGTCTTATCGTCCTTTCTCCGCTTGCGTTCAACGCGCAGTTCGTGCCCGACCTTGCCGGTGCAAACCAGCACACGCTCGGCGTTCGTCACCTCGTTGTCAGGAATGACGTTCATGAAATGGGGAGTGGTGAACTCATCGATCTTCGATACGGCGTCCGGATGCCGCAACATGCTCTTGGGCGTGAACACGATCAGCGGTTTGCGCCATTTTCGTAACGCCTGCCGGCGCAGTAAATGGAAGTACTGAGCCGCGTTGGAGGGCTGTGCAATTTGAATGTTATCTTTGGCCGCCAACTGCAGATAGCGTTCGATGCGGGCGCTCGAGTGTTCCGGTCCCTGACCCTCGTAGCCGTGCGGCAGCAGCAGAACCAGTCCGCTCAGCAGTCCCCACTTGTCCTCTCCGGAGCTGACGAACTGGTCGATGATGATCTGTGCTCCGTTCGCGAAATCCCCGAACTGCGCCTCCCAGAGAACCAGTGCCTCCGGATAATCCCGGCTGTAGCCGTATTCAAACCCCATAACAGCCGCTTCCGAAAGTTCCGTGCTGTAGACTTCGAACCTCGCCTGGTCCGCAGCGACGTGGCACAGCGGAATGTACTCGTGCTCGTTTACCGTATCGATCAACACAGCGTGACGCTGGTTGAAGGTACCCCGCTTAGAGTCCTGGCCCGTCAGGCGCACTGGCGTACCGTGCTGCACTAGCGATGCAAATGCCAGCGCTTCGGCCATCCCGTAATCGACCGCGCGTTTGCCTTGCCCCATTTCAGCACGCTGTTCCAGAAGCTTCTTTATCTTCGGATGAACGTGGAATCCCTCTGGGTAAGAAGCAAGCTTCTCCGCGAGCGCGCTCAGTTCTCCTCGGGGCAGCCCAGTCTCGACTTCGTATTCCGCCTTGTAGCGTCCGCCCTTGTAAGGAGCCCAATACGGCGGCAGCTCGCGCATAATTGGCCGCGTTTCAGATTTCTTTGCCTCGGCCCACGCTTGCTCAAACTCTGCTCGAACAGCCTTCTCCAGGTTCGTTGAATCAATGCCGTGTTCCCGGGCGTATATCTCCCAGAGAGGAAGGTGCTTCTTCAGCTTTTCGTAAATCACCGGCTGTGTTATCGACGCGTCGTCAACCTCACTATGCCCATGCCGGCGGTACCCAATCACATCCACAACAACATCTGTACCGAAGTTATAACGATATTCCAGCGCGATGCGACCGACTCGCACAACTGCATCCGGATCCTCGCCGTTAACATGAAAGATCGGTATCGGAAGACGTTTCGCAACGTCCGACGCAAACCTCGAGGTGTGCGCCTCCCATGGGTTCGCGGTGAACCCGATCAGGTTGTTTGCGATTGCGTGGATTGTGCCACCTACGTCGAAACCCGGCAGGCCGCTCAGATTCAGGTTTTCAGCCAGAATGCCTTGCCCGGCGAATGCGGCATCTCCATGAATCACTACGGGCAGAACTTTCTCGCGGCCGTCCTCTCCGATGCGGTCCTGTTTGGCGCGTGTTCGCCCTTCCACCACCGGGTCGACGGCTTCGAGGTGACTCGGGTTCGACACCAGATGTATGTTGATCCGTCCACCGTCCTTGGTGACATACTCGCCAGTCGAACCCATGTGGTACTTCACATCGCCGCCGCCAAGCACGCTACGCGGGTCCACGTCCTCGAAATTGGCAAAGATCTCGGCTGCCGGACGGTTCGCGATGTGTGTCATCAGGTTAAGCCGTCCCCGGTGACTCATGCCGAGCACCATCTGAACGGCGCCGTACCCCACGGCTCCGCGCAGGATCTCATCCAGCAGAGGCACCAGGGCCGTCACGCCTTCGAGTGAGAATCGCTTGGTCCCGAGGTAGCGCGCCTGCAGAACCTGCTCGAACAAGTCTGCTCGGATCAGGCGCTCAAGCACGTATTCGCGATCAACCTCCGGTTGCGCGCCTTCCATCTGCTCCTGCACCCATCTACGCCGTTCCGGATCGGGGATGTGCATGAACTCCACGCCGATTGATCCGGCATAGATGCGCCTCGCCGCATCCGCTTCAGGGCCAGTGAATTCCTGAAGTTCGGGATGACGTAACGGTTGCAATGACTTGCGAAGCGGATCAAGATCTGCTTCCAGGTACCCCCAACGGCGAAACAAGTCGAAAATGTGTTCGCGCGGAGATGCATGCGCCGTCTCAGCCGTGGTTCGCGAGATATCGGTAACAGTGCTCATAAGCTATTAGTATTGTTCCACATCGAGAAGCAGCCAGAGCGGAATGGCAACGCCCCTTCGACAATGCCCCGGCAACACTCCGCCCTAACAAAATTGATGCAGGCCCGGCCCGGTGAGACTCGGTAATCGTTTGCCTAAGCGAGTTTCGGCTGCGTCAGCGACCAGTGCGTATGAATGATGCGCCAGGCGTTCTCGCTTCGGCGATACACCTCGGTGGTGTTCCAGCGCCGTGCACCATCCGGACCGCTTGATACGAAGTTGAATGTCAGCACTGCCATTTCGCCGCAGATCTCGATTTTTGGATTGAGTATCTGGTAGCTGTCGATCCGGAACTTGCCTCGAAAGCTTTCGTACAACGTGCGCAGCTCCTCGATCCCGTCCAGGCGATGCTCCGTGAAAGGGTCGAAATACACCACTCCCGGGTCACATATCTCGAGAAAACCGTCGGGATTGCCTTCACCCCAGCGATCGAGCGCCGCGCGCTCCATATTGAGGATACGGTCGGCATCGCCGAGTTCGGGTGCTATCGCGGTTTGCATTGTCTTTCCTTTCGGTCTTTCACTATTTCAAATTCGGGCCCTGAATATTCTAACCGCGTGCAAAGTCCTTCGGAGAGTTTGCGGGTGCCGCTACTGTCGGCGTGGCAGCCGCATCGAAATACCGTCCAATGAGTTCATGCGTCGCAAACGAACCTCAACGGCGACCGGCGTACCGCTTTCCGCCTGGTCTCGAACATAACCTGCTGTGGTACGCGTTTCGCAAGTTCCGTCCCGCCGATCCGATCGCGCTTTTCCAGCACCTCGCAGAAAAGTATGGGGACATCGCACATTACCGCCTGGGTCCCGAACACATCGTCTTCATCAATAGCCCGGAGTACGTGCGAGAGATCCTTGTCGTTCAACACGAAAACTTCACCAAGGAACGAACGCAGCAGAGAACAAAGATGCTGCTCGGAGATGGAATGATCACGGCCGACGGGCCTCGCCACCGAGCCCAGCGGCGTGCTGCCCAGCCGGCATTCCACCGTCATCGCATCGCCGCCTACGCTGGCGCCATCGCGCAACATACGACCCGAGTCACCGCCGGTTGGCACGATGGAGAATGCCGCGACATAGCGCAGGACATGATGCGGCTCACCCTCGGCATCGTCGCTGCAACGCTCTTCGGTACCGACTTGGGTTCGGAGACGGCCGACTTGAACGACGCCGTCAACGAGATCATGGGCGACTACACATTCCTCATCGCGCTGCCGCTCGCGGAACTCCTGCTGCATTTTCCCGTTCCGCAGTTGAGGCGCTTTCGCCGGGCCCGGTCACGGCTGGACCGAAGCGTATACGAAATGATCGCCGAACATCGTTCCGCTAACAATGCACAGAGGTCAGATCTGCTTTCCATGCTCATGGAGCCCCGAGATACCGGTGTCCCAACCGATGACCAGTTGCGCGACGAAATCCTGACGATTCTGCTCGCCGGATATGAAACCGTGGCAAACGCCCTCACTTGGACCTTTTACCTGTTGTCGCAAAATCCTGGCGTTGAGGCGAAACTACATGCCGAAATTGATACCGTGCTTGCCGGGCGTCCACCGTCGCTGGCGGATGTCCCCTGCCTGCGCTACGTCGAACTGACGCTGGCTGAATCAATGCGCCTCCATCCTCCAGCGTGGGCGATGGGCCGCCGCGCAGTGGGTGACTTCTCCCTGGGCCCCTGGGTATTTCCGGCGCGGACGACCGTCCTGATGAGTCAGTACATTCTTCACCGTGACCCTAAGTACTGGCGGGATCCATTGCACTTCTGGCCCGAACGGTTCGAGATAGCATCCGACAGCGCCCCGAAGCAGCCCGGCTTACAGGGATCAGCATACGTTCCGGTGATTAAGTCCTCAGGTGTACCCCGGTTCTGCTATTTTCCATTCGGAGCTGGGCCGCGGCAGTGCATCGGCGAGTCTTTCGCATGGATGGAGGGCGTGCTGGTCATTGCTTCCATCGCACAGCGCTGGCGGTTCCGCCTCGTTCAGGGACATCCGGTCGAGCCACTACCACTCATCACGCTTCGTCCGAAACACGGGATGAGGATGGTTCTGGAACAGCGTCGGCACGCCTGAAACCTCAGCTTGCGCTACCTCATCCCAAGTGAGAGACGCGGAGGTGTCGCCATGTGCTGCGGAGCCAGCGAATTGGGCCTAAGCTTCATACATAACCGACAGCTGTTTCAGGAACTGGAACGAATGGCGGACGAAGACACGAAGGTCCGTTCGGAGTTGTTTGCCAGCGGGGAGCTGTTCGATGGCTATCATCCCCGCATGGAGGCGGTTCACCGGCGAAACGCAGCCCGGTTGAAGGAGATCATCGCTGAGCATGGTTGGCCAGGAAGTTCGCTTGTGGGCGAAGAGGGTGCGACTTACGCGTGGCTTGTCCTGCAACATGCTATCGGCGACCCGGATTTTCAGCGTAGCGGCCTGAGATTACTGAAAGAGGCTGTCAGCCGTGGGGAGGCACCTGCTACTCACGCTGCGTACCTGGAAGATCGGATCCGGATTTATGAAGGCCGGCCGCAACTCTACGGTAGCCAGTTTGATTGGGATTCCAGCGGCAAGCTTGGCCCTCTACCTATCGAGGACCCTCAGCACGTCAATCAACGTAGGCGCTCCATAGGCCTGGATACTTTAGAGCACCGGACTCAGCGGGTGCGTGACCAAGCCGCGCAGGAGAACGCTATGCCGCCGCGGGACTACGGCATGCGCAAGCAGGAGTACGAAGAATGGCTCCGCCGCGTCGGTTGGCGTGAGTAGGGTTTCGGTTCGGCTGAACGCCCCTTCCGTATGAAGTTACGCGTTCTGTATCTTCTCGACACCCTCGCCCACGCCGTCGTTCCCGTCCCAAAGCGCTCATCTTATGCAGCCCGTTTCAGATACTGCAGAGTGCTCTCCCGTTTACCGCGGCCTGCAATCTTAGTTACTGCCGCGATTGCTCCAGCGATGCTCAGTCCCAGCGCAAAGAGCAGGCTCTTGTGCTCGCTGGCCCACAGTTCGCGACTGTGCCCAGTAGCCCTGCTGTCGAACGAGCCATGTGCCCCAAAATCTCTGTCGTCGTCAACGGGATGCCATTAGTTGTCAGGCTGGTTCGGGTCCTTTCTTTCATCAGTCTGTTGCGATTTGTAGCCTGTCTTGCCCAGGTATAAGTCGCCAAGTCGCGGAAAGAACTTGTTTCCAAAGATAACGGCTGCTGTAGAGCCCCCCACCCAAACTTCACGCCTGTGATGGTGAGCGGCCCAGTAAATGGCGCGGCCGGCAACCTCGGGCTGGTATATCGGCGGTACGGGTTGTGCTTGGTTTTTTAGTTTGTTCCTCACCCAACCGAATTGGGGAGTGTTTAGCGCAGGCATATTCACGACTGTAATGTGTACGTTGCTGCCGTCGTGAATGAGCTCACACCTTATTGAATCGGTGAAGCCGATGATCCCGTGTTTGGCCCCACAATAGGCTGACTGCAATGGGATGCTGCGATAAGCCAATGCCGAACCGACCTGCACGATCGTGCCGCGGTCGCGCGGCAACATCCGTTTCAGTGCGGCCATGGTTCCGTAGACGAATCCCAAGTAAGTGACCTCTGTTACACGCCGAAACTCCTCCGCCGTCATCTCTTTGAACGGTGAGAACACCGAGACCATGGCATCATTGACCCATATGTCGATTGGCCCCAACTCGCTCTCAACGCGGGTTGCGGCCCTCTCGACCTGCTGCGGGTCGGACACATCGGTCGGTATGGTTAAGGCTTTTCCGCCGAGGCGCTCCACTTCCTTTCTTGCACCTTCGAGCCCGGTCTTACCTCGCGCGAGCAGGGCAATGTGTGCGCCGTTTCGCGCGAACTCCTGGACCGCGGCCCGTCCAGCACCGGCCGAGGCTCCGGTGATGACTACTACTTCATTTTTCTGTGCCATGAAGGAATGGATGCGGTGGCTTTCATTCGTGAAGAGCGAAACGAGAGCGGAACGACTGAGCCGCAAGTCACGCGTGCGGCCCGGCTGTAGGATCAGGAAACCTCGTATAAGACCTTTCCCTGCTTGACTAGCGGCAGCTTCTCACTTCTAATCTCTCTTTATCCCAGCTTTGTCACTGGTTGTCGTGTGCGCGCGGCGTTGCGCGAATGCGCCCGTTCAACCTTGAGGAGATCATGCCGGACCAGCGATCGGCCGAAGGCGATGCCAAACCGCAGATTTCTGCAGCCGAGCGTGACTTGCTGCTTGAGAAGGCGCGTTCTGTCCTGGAGCATGCGTATGCGCCCTATTCGAAGTTTCACGTGGGCGCCGCAGTCCTTACCGAAGCGGGCAACATTTACGTCGGCTGCAATGTCGAGAATGCCTCGTATGGCCTGACTAATTGCGCCGAACGAACCGCCATCTTCTCCGCCATAGCCGCCGAAGGTCCTGATGCTCGCCTGCGCGCCGTGGCCGTATGGAATGATCCTGCGGGTCCGTGTTCTCCTTGCGGCGCATGCCGTCAGGTCATTTTTGAGATGGGACCGCACAGCGTGGTGCTCTTTCCGGGCGAACAGGGCCGGGTCGTTGAGGTCCGCGCGTCCGATCTATTGCCGTACGGTTTTAGTTTATGAAGCGTGACTAAGGCTCTTTTGAGCCATGCACCACAAGCGGACAGCAAAATCACATGCGCCTGGCTGACCTGATTCGAAAAAAACGCGACGGCAACGAACTCTCGCGCGAAGAGATCAATTCGATAATCGCCGCCTACACTCGTGACGAGGTGCCCGACTATCAGATCGCGGCCCTACTCATGGCGATCGTCCTGCGGGGCATGAGCAAGCCAGAATTGGCTGCACTCACGGAGGCGATGTTGCATTCCGGCACAGTGCTCGACTTGTCTGCGCTTTCGGGCGTGAAAGTCGACAAGCACTCCACCGGCGGCGTCGGAGACAAAACCTCGCTGGTGCTGGCGCCCATCGTCGCCGCGGGTGGCCTGAAGGTTCCGATGATCAGTGGTCGCGGCCTCGGCCACACAGGCGGTACCCTCGACAAACTCGAGTCCATCCCCGGCTTCAACGTCAATCTCTCACTTGATCAGTTCATCACGGCACTGCGCAACTCTGGCTGTGGGCTCATCGGACAAACGAAGGAAATCGCACCCGCCGACAAGAAGCTTTACGCCCTTCGGGACGTGACCGGCACGGTCGAAAGCCCGTATCTTATCTGCGCATCTATCATGAGCAAGAAACTTGCCGAGGGCATCGACGCCTTGGTGCTCGACGTAAAGACCGGCTCCGGCGCCTTCATGAAGAAGGAAGACGATGCTGTCTATCTTGCCGAACTCATGGTGGAAACAGGGCGTCGCATGGGCAAGAAGATGGTTGCGCTCATCACGGACATGGATCAGCCGCTCGGATTCGCGGTCGGGAACGCACTTGAAGTCATCGAGTGCTTCGAAGTGCTTAAAGGCCGTGGCCCGGCCGACCTGCGCGAACTTTCACTCGAACTGAGCGGCTGGATGTTTTACCTGGGCGGTCGGACGGAGACTGTGAATGCAGGCAAGCAGCTTGCATCCGAGCTGATCGCCAACGGTGCGGGCCTGCAGAAGTTCCGAGAGGTCATCACCATGCAGGGCGGAGACGAGTCCGTGGTAGACGACTACAGCCGCCTGCCGCAGGCGGCGCACACGATAGAGATCGCAAGCACGTCTGCCGGATACGTCGCCTCGATCAATTGCGAGCAGATAGGCACTGCCAGTGTCATCCTCGGGGGCGGCCGGGAAAAGAAGGAAGATGACGTCGATCCCGCAGTTGGCATCGTCCTGCATAAGAAGGTGGGCGACAGCGTCGCGCAGAACGAGCCGATCTGCACGTTCTACTACAACTCCGACCAGCGGTTGGAGGACGCGCGCCGGCTCATCGAAGATGCTTATTACATCAGCACTGCGGCGCGATACGTGCCGCACCCGTTGGTGCATCGCGTCATCGAAGCGAGCTCGGAACGCAAGGCCGAGGCCGTGGATGCTGACAACATCCCCGAACCGATGGAGCGCGTGCGCCACGCCGAGGCTGGAGAGTAACTCTGCGTCAGTTTGACTGCGCGGCACTGAAAGGTTCAGTTCTTGATTTGCCGGGTCAGACCCGGCGAACTGTGCCGGCATACGGCACACAGTTCTAGACAAACTTGATTAGAAGCGCTTGTCACATTGGTTGACAGCTGTTGACGAGCGCTTTCATGGAGAATCCCATGGGCCGATTCGTAGGAATTCTTGGCCTTGCCACGATGATGGGTCTGGCGTTCGCCTTTTCCACCAATCGCCGAGCCATCCGTCTGAAGACAATCCTCTGGGGACTGGGTCTCCAGTTCGCCTTTGCACTGGTGGTGCTGCGTTTCGAACCGGGGCGCATCGCTATTCAGAAAGCTGGCGCCGCAATCAACCGCCTGCTTGAGTATTCGTTCGAGGGATCTTCCTTCGTCTTCGGCGAACTCGGCGCTAAGGGCGGCAAGTTCGGCATGGTCTTCGCGTTCCAAGTCCTGACGACGATAATCTTTGTCTCGGCTTTCTTCGCCATCCTTTACCACTTCGGGATCATGCAGTTTGTCATTAAGCAGGTGGCGAAGGTGATGACGAAGATGGGCGCCAGCGGAGCCGAGTCGCTTAACGTTGCTGCCAGCATATTCATCGGCCAGACGGAAGCGCCCCTCACGATCCGTCCGTTCCTGCCGTCGTGCACGCGCTCCGAACTGATGACCATCATGACTGCCGGCATGGCACATGTTTCCGGTGGCATTATGGGGGCCTACATTCTTTATGGCATCGAGGCCAAGCATTTGCTCGCCGCCGTCATCATGACCGCGCCTGGCACGATCCTGATGGCCAAGATGCTCGTGCCCGAGACAGATACGCCACTGACCGCTCCTGGTCGTATCAAGCCCGGCGCCGCCGTTGCCGAATCCATCGAGTTCGATGCCGACAAGGTCGAGATGCCCAAGGATGCCAATGTGCTCGGCGCCATCTCCCGCGGAACAACCGACGGAATGCACCTGGCGCTCAACGTCGCGGCCATGCTCGTTTCCTTCCTCGCTCTGATTGCGCTCACGAACGGCCTGCTCGGCGCAATCCACAACGGTCTGGCGCACATCGGCATCGCATGGTTCCCCATGTCGCTCCAGTCGATCTTCGGCCACATCTTCGCGCCCGTCGCATGGGTCATCGGCATTCCATGGCGGGACTGCGTCGCTGTCGGCAATCTGCTCGGCACTCGCATGGTCATCAATGAGTTGGTGGCGTTTTCGCAGCTTGGCCCGATGAAGGCCACGCTCGACCCGCGCTCGTTCACGATTGCGACCTTCGCGCTTTGCGGTTTTGCCAATTTCAGTTCCATCGGCATACAGATCGGCGGCATCGCAGCTCTGGCGCCGAACAAGCGCGACGAACTCGCGCGGCTCGGTTTCCGCGCCATGCTCGCCGGAACAATGGCGAACCTGATGTCGGCCTCGATCGTCGGCATTTTGATGAAGTGAACGCTAACCGGCAGAGGATCCGAAGAACACAGAGGAAGCAAGTAGAAGAGATTGGTCTGCGACTGGGGGGCAGGGCAGAATTCAACGTATTTGCTCGGTTTGCGCAAGTTCTCTTGGACTTTCCTCTGTGTGTCCTCCGCGCCCTCTGCGGTTCTTCGTATTCTCCGAGGTGATTGACATGACAGCGACCGCCACTGAAAAACTGCTGACCGAATTCGACCGCGCCGAACAGGCTGCACAATACATTCTGTCGAGAACGGCTCTGCGTCCTCAGATCGCTCTTGTCCTCGGTTCCGGCCTTGGTGGCTTTGCCGATTCTTTGTCTGATTCAATACGCATTCCTTACGGCGAAATTCCGCATTACCCCAAACCAACGGCCGAAGGTCACGCCGGACAACTCGTCTTAGGGAAAGTCGGCGGAGTAGTCGTAGCAGCCATGCAGGGA
>JAEZPW010000083.1 GCA_023441255.1 Acidobacteriota bacterium | reverse complement strand
GGGCGATTCCTCTAAGCTGAACGACCATGTCGGACATCAGATTTCGGTCACCGGCACGGTCGGTAGCGGCTCGAACGCTGCAGGTGCAGCGTCAAGCAGCACCAGCGGTTCCATGAGCGGTTCCGCGCAGAACATTCTCAACGTCAGCTCTGTCAGCATGATCTCAGAATCGTGCGGCAGCTCCAGCGCGAGCGGTTCGAGCAGCATGAGTGGCGGTACGGCTGGAACAGCCGCTTCGGGCAGCAGCTCCGTTCCGTCTACAAGCACGGAAACCGCGAATCCTTCAACTGCGGGTGCAAGTGCGGGCGCAGCAGCGGCGCCTGCGGCGACAAACCCGTCATCGCCTTCCGGACCTCCGCCGACGAGCAGCGAGACGCCCGCAACCTCAACGCCACCAACCGAAAACCCGTCTGGTTGTTCGGCAAATCCGCCCACTGCCAGCACGAATCCGCCTAGTGCCAGCAACGAAAGCCAGCAGTCCAGCAATGACATGATGGCGAATGCTCAACCCGGTCCGGCCTCGAGCGCCAGCTCGGGCAACACCGCCAGCGGAACCCAGGTAACCCCTGGCAACATCAATACGTCGGTTCCGAGCAGTAGCGCTTCCACTGCTCAATCGGCTAACAACGCGAACACTGCCGCGGCCACGTCGACAACCGGAACTGAGATGGCGTCGAACGCGGCTCCTGCGGCGCCTGCTACTTCCAGCAGTGCAGCTTCGCAGGGCACGACAACCTCTTCCACGACGGAACAACAGAGCGCGCCGGCGGCTGCGGCCCCTGCCGCGACCGAACAGCCCCCCGCGGCTTCTACGCCGAGCACACGCGCAGAAAGTGGTTCCGCGAATCAGGAGAATACACAGAGCGCCGCAAGCGACCAGGGCGCCCAGAATGCTGGCGCGAACCGTCAGTCCGGCTCGCTACCTACGACGGCTACGCCGCTGCCCCTGCTCGCGGTACTCGGGCTCGGATCGCTGGCCGGCGGTTTGGTCGGTCGCCTCAGGAAGCGGTAACGCTGCCTGACGCAGTGATAGTTGTAGAACGATCCTCGTTGGAACTCAGGCTGCGCATAGGTCTCGCGCAGCCTTTTCTTTCTTGTTCCTGAGTTTTCGCATCTAGTTAAAGTAGCCGGCATCTACACACGCTGGGATAGCTATTCTTTCTTGAGGTTTTCAGAGCATGCCCGTGGGGATGAAGAAAGCGCTTCGAAAGCTTTTCCTGCTCGACCTTCTGCAGGGGCTTACGGTGACGTTTCGCTACCAGGCGCCGAAAGACATCTACACCGAGCAGTATCCAATGCAACGCCCGGAAGTTGCCGAACGGTACCGCGGCGCACCGCGCCTGAACGTGAACCCCGATACCGAGGAAACGCTCTGCATTGCATGCGACCTTTGTGCGGTTGCATGTCCGGAGCACCTCATCGTCGTCAGCAGTGAACGGAACCCGCAGACCCGCCGCAAAGAACTCACCAACTTCACCTACGACCTAAGCCGGTGCATGTTCTGCGGCCTGTGCGAAGATGCGTGTCCTACCGATGCCCTCGAACTCACTCAGGATTTCGAGATGGCGAATTACAGCCGGGAAGGAATGATCTGGGACCGCAAGACCCTAGAACAGGGGCCGCAGCCGACCGAATATAAGAAATAGTAGCTAGCAGTTGGTAGGAGGCGATATGCCTCGTCCTGACTACTGACTACCCGCTACTAACTGCCGCCTCATTTCGGTTCCTGCTGCGTCATGCAGTGCAGTGCGCCGAATCCCCATATGAAATCACCGCAGTGAATACCGACGACTTTGCGGTTGGGGAATACTTCTGCCAGCGTATTCAGCGCGCTGCGGTCGTTCTTGTCGTTGAAGGTCGGAACGAGCACCAGTCCGTTGGCGATGTAGAAGTTTGCGTAGCTGGCGGGCAAACGTCGCCCCTCGAAGACCACGGGCGAAGGCATCGGCAACTCGACTACGCGCAGGCGCTTGCCGTCCTGGTCGGTCGCCGAACGCAGACGCTTGCAGTTGTCCTGCAGTGCGGCGTAGTTCCCGTCGGCCGGATCGCGCTCGATGACCGTCACAACCGTATTCGGCGACACAAACCGCGCCAGATCATCGACGTGGCCGTGCGTGTCGTCGCCAACGATGCCGTTACCAAGCCAGATGACCTTTGTCACGCCCAGCAACGCCGCAAAGATCATCTCCAGTTCTTCGCGGGTCACGCCGGGGTTCCGTTGCTGCACCTTCGACAACAGGCATTCCTCGGTGGTCAGCATTGTGCCGCTGCCGTTCACGTCGATACTGCCGCCCTCAAGCACGATGCGCTGAAGTTTGTCGCCATGCGTCGAAATTGAAGGCGCAATCTCGTCGAGCCTCAGCTTGCGGGCAATCAACGAGGGCAGCTCGTTGTCCTTTTTCCAATTCGAGTATTTCGCCCATGCATTGAACTGCCAGTTCAGGACCGCGCGTTCGCCAGTCTGCAGGTCTTTAACAAAGATCGGTCCCGAGTCACGAGTCCATACGCGGTCGGTCGGCCAGCGATGGAACACCAAATTGCGCAATGGAGCGTTGGCGCGTTTCAGAAACCGTTTTGCTTCAGCCTCAAGTCGGGCGTTCTCGACGATGATGTTCACCCGCTCCGCAGCCGCGAGGTGCCGGACGATGTCGGCGTACACCCACGGTATCGGCTCGAATTTGCCCGGCCAGTCTTCTTCGTTGTGGGGCCACGCGATCCAGGTGGACACATGCGGCTCCCACTCGGCGGGCATGCGGAACAGCGGAGCTGTCCAACTCTCGGCCGACCCGATTCGTTCCGTCCTGTTCTGTGACGATGAGGTCTGTTTGCGCTTACTGAGTCGCTTCATCAATTCGCGTTTCAATCTGCAATCTTCAATCCAGAAACCTGTGCGTGATCGGTCCGTAGCTGTCGATGCGGCGGTCGCGCAGGAACGGCCAGTTGCGGCGCACGTCTTCCATACGGCGCGTGTCAACCTGCCCGACGATGATGGTTTCTTCATTGTGCGGGGCCTCGGCGATAACTTGCCCGAACGGGTCGCAAAGGAATGATCCGCCCCAGAACTCCAAACCCTGTCCCGGAGCCTCTTTGCCCATCACGTTTCCCGTCTCGTGGCCAACGCGGTTTACGACGGCCACATAAACGCCGTTGGCGATGGCATGCGCACGCTGGATGGTTCGCCATGCATCGTGCTGTGCCTCGCCGTACTGCTCCTTCTCCGCTGGATGCCAGCCGATGGCTGTTGGGTAGAAGATCACGTGTGCGCCCTGCATGGCGGTCAGCCGCGCGCCTTCCGGGTACCACTGGTCCCAGCACACGAGCGTGCCTATGTTTCCATGCTGTGTCGGGAAGCACTTGTAACCCAGATCGCCCGGCGTGAAGTAGAACTTCTCGTAGTAAAGCGGATCGTCCGGGATGTGCATTTTGCGGTACTTGCCCAGCAGTTCGCCGTTGTCGCCGATAACTGCCGCCGTGTTGTGGTAAACGCCGACGGCCCGCTTCTCAAAGAGCGAGAGAACGATCGTTACCTTCTGTTGCCGTGCCACTTCAGAGAAGCGCGTCGTGGTCGGACCGGGGATCGGCTCGGCCAAATCGAACAGGGTAGCGTCTTCACGCTGGCAGAAGTACTGCGTGCGGAATAACTCAGGCAGGCACACAACCTGGGCCCCGCGTCCCGCCGCCTCGCGCACGAACTCGACGGCGCGTTCCACGTTCTTGTCCGCGTCGGGCGAACACGACATCTGCACCAGACCTACGGTAAAGACATCAGACCGCACAGGCGCAACCCCCAATCAAGAGTGAACGAATAGCATAAATGCAAAAGGCAGATTGCAGAAGCGAGACTGAATGTTAGATGGATGATGGCAGATGGATGATGTGGAGTCGCAGATCTCAGATCCGGTGAAGTCAGATCTGCGATCTCCCGATTTGCGATCTGCGATCTTCACATCTGCCATCATCCATCTAACATCATCCATTCCCGCGCTCCATTTTCTTGACGTTGCGTGCTCGCTGCCTTTAAGTTGAAAGTTCCCACTACTTTGAGGTGAGGTGAGCGAGTTGAAGCACGATCACGAGCACGAAGGCACAGGTATTGACCGCAAGCTGCACAACCCGGTCGAGGACAAACTCGAGCCGGTGTTTCCGCTGGATTTGACGAAGATTCGCACGGTCAACGACCTCGTAACCGCCATGGGCCAGACGGCCTTTTCAGGCCGCCAGGTCGGCGAAGCGGCCGACGTGCTCGAAGCCATGGCCCGCGACAAGGACTGTTTCGTCGTGATGACCCTTGCCGGCGCGATGACCGTTGCCAAGCAGGGGCTCGTCATCGCTGAACTGGTGGACCGCGGCATCGTGAACGCCATCGTTTCCACCGGAGCCCTGATGGCTCATGGCCTTGTTGAAGCGACCGGGAAGTCGCACTACAAGTTTGATTGGAATATCAGTGACGTCGATCTCTACGAGGCTGGCTACAACCGCGTGTACGACACACTGGAGCCCGAAGAGAATCTGAATCACGTGGAGACCGTTGTCGCCGCCGTGCTGAACGCGTGGGACGCCAATGAAGTCGTCTGCTCCTACAAACTCAATCGTGCCATCGGCGAGCACCTGCACAAGCACGATGCGGGCCGCGGCATTCTGAAATCAGCCTACGAAAAAGGCGTTCCGGTATTTGTGCCCGCCTTCACCGACTCCGAGATGGGGCTCGACTTCGCTCTGCACAACCGCAAGCGGATCAAAGAGGGAAGGCCGACACTCCGCTACGAGCCATTCCTCGACCTTGAGTACTTTGCAGAAACGCTGCTGAAGCAGGTCCGCCTCGGCATCTTCACCATCGGCGGCGGCGTGCCCCGCAATTGGTCACAGCAGTTCGGACCTTTCATCGAACTGCGCCATCGCCGCGGCGGAGAAGACCTGCCTCTCAAGCGCTACCACTACGGCGTGCGCATCTGCCCTGAACCGGTGTACTGGGGCGGCCTGTCGGGTAGTCCGTACAGCGAGGCGATCTCCTGGGGCAAGTTCGTGCCCCCCGCGGAAGGCGGACACTTCGGCGAAGTCTTCATCGACGCCACTGTCGGGCTGCCGCTGATCGTGGCCGCGGTGCTGGAACGGCTGCAAAAGAAGTAGAACCTTCAACACGGATTTGCATGGATTGGAACCGATAACGATCTCTTGCTTCCGATCGGTTGGATCCGTGTGAATCCGTGTTGGCTTGTTTTACAGCGATTTCAGGTACTCCACCAGGTCGCGCTTGTCCTGTTCTGACAAGTGCAGCGAGAACGTTTGATTGTAGTGCTCGATAACGGCTTCCAGGTTTGCGAACCGCCCGTCGTGGTAGAACCCGCCTTTCTGGTGCGTCCACAGTCCCTTCAGCGGCGACGTACGGTAACGGTGATCGGGCGCGCGGTCGGCTTGGAAATCGTCGATGCCGATCTCGGCCCCCGTATGCATATTCCAGCCAGGCTCAGTGAAGAGCGGCGGAACGTGACACGTCGCGCATTTTGCGGTTGTGTTGAATACCGTCATCCCACGCTCGGCGGCGTTCTTGTCGAATGATTGCTGGGGCGGTTTCGGTGCATGCAACGCGAGTTGATAGAAGTGAAGATCAGCCAGCTTCGACGTGATCTGGTCGTTTTCGCTCCTGACGTTGTCAAAGCCGTTCGCCGCGGCAACAGGGAACTGAGTGGCATCTTTGAGGCGTGGATCAAAGAACACTCCCTTGCCGTGCATCTCCAGGTTAGCTACGAATGCATTCCAGTACGTGACGGATCCCCAGCCGGTCGACGTATGCAGGTTTACGCCGGCCAACCCGAAGGCAGGCGGAATCAGAGTCGCAGCCGAGCGGCCGTCCGGACGAAACGCTTTCCCGTCCATGAACAACTCGGCGTCGAACTTGCCCGGTCCCCAGCTTTGCAGCACAGTGCGAACAGTGCCCTCCGGAACGCTCAGCAGGTTCGCCACTGCCGAGAGATCGGGAGACAGGTTGATGATGGCTCCCACATTCAGATCGCGGTTCGCCCAACCGTCGAGCCTGTGCCCGATGCCGGGAGCCAAGGAATTGTCGACCGTGGAATGGCAGAGCGCGCACTGAATTCCTATTCCACTCATCTGACCCTGGCCGTCGAACTTACCTGTGACCCCGACTACCGCGTTCAGTTTGAGCAAGGCCTGCGTCACGGCAGGATCAGTCAGGTCGATGCGTCCTTTCTGGATGGCCTCCACTACGTTCTGGGGCAACGCGTCAACGTCGACTTTGAGACCGACTGCCAGCGCCGTGCTGGGGCTGACTTTCGCCACTCCCTTGTGCAGCTTCAGGGTGTCCGTCCAGAAGTCTTCGTCACCGAACGTATCGAAGCGAAAAATGTTTCGCCCGCGCTGAATTGACGTGAGAGCGGTTGCGTCAACATTCAAGTCGTTACGGTTGCGTTTACTGTCCGCCGCTGTAGTCGCAGGCGTGTAGAAGCAGATGGCGAGAATGCACAGCAGTCCTGCAGCTGCGCAGGTCAGTACCAGCCTCCGCGGCATGATCGTTCACCTCCGATCCTGCCGCAATAGAGTGAACGAGCGCCGCAAAGGTTACGCGCTTGGTTCGTAGAACGATATAGACGCAGTGAAGGTTAAGAATTCCGCGGGAGTACGGACAGCAGCACCGCCACGTAATGACACGCACTTCCCGCCATCACGAACAGGTGCCAGATCATATGAAAGTAGCGGATGCGGTCCGTCGCGAAGAAGATAACACCGACGGTGTAACAAACGCCGCCTGCCGCGAGCCACAGGAAACCGTTCCAAGGGATCGCGTGCAGCAGCGGACGTATGGCTATCAAGATCAGCCATCCCATCAGCACGTAGATCGTAGCCGATAAAACGGCGAAGCGTCCGATGGCTACGCTCTTGAAGACGACGCCGGATATCGCAAGCGTCCAGATCACGACGAAAATGGACCATCCCCACGGCCCGCGCAGATTGACCAGCATAAATGGCGTGTATGTGCCCGCGATCAGCAGATAGATTGACGAGTGATCGAAGATGCGGAATACATACTTCGTGCGGCGTCCCGGTAACGCATGGTAGAGCGTCGAGAACAGGTAGAGAAGCACCAGTGTGCTGCCGTAAATGGCGCAACTCACGATGTGCCACGCCGTGCCGTGCCTTCCCGCAACAATCATCAGGAAAACGAGCCCGACAATACTGAGCAGCACACCGACTCCATGCGTCACACTGTTTGCAATCTCGTCACCGAGTGCCGGCATGGGCTGATCGATCATGCTTTAACGCATACCGCAAACGGAACGCAATTTCCACGAAAAACGGCGCGCGCTGGAATTGGGCGTGTGGGGACGGGGCTGTGCCCCGTCCCGGTGCACAACCGGGCTGGTGCAAGCTTTCGAGACGGGGCACAGCCCGTCCCCACACAATCTGTTTTCGTAACAATCTGTGTTCATAAGAACAGGGGCAAGCTTTTCAGCCTGCCCCATTGAGTGTTGCTAGCGAATGGTCTTGCGTTCCGGCGCAACAACGTGGCTACGCCGTGATCTGGTTACCGAACGACCGGCACTCCGGCTGTGTAGCTGCTGAGCACCTTCATGTAGTTCGCGCGCTCGAATGCCGCCGGATGCGCCACGTTCTTCTGGCTCATCGATCCCTGCATCTGGACGATGGAATCGTACTCGTGTTCTTCGAGCCACTTTGCGAGGTCATCGGTGAGCGTCTTAATGTAGTCGATGCCGTGCTCCAGCAGGGCAGAGGTCGTCATCGCAACCTTCGCGCCGGCCATCATGCTCTTCACGACGTCTTCCGCCGTGTGCACACCGCCGGTGACGGCCATGTCAGCCTTGATCTTGCCGAACAGGATGGCCACCCAGTGCAGGCGCAGCTTGATCTCGTTCGAGCGGCTCAGCATGAGCGTCGGCACCACTTCCAGGTTCTCCAGGTCGAAGTCCGGCTGGTAGAAGCGGTTGAACAGCACCAGTCCGTCCGCGCCCGACTGGTCCAGGTTCTTCGCCACGTTCGCGATCGAGCTGTAGTAGGGCGACAGCTTGACTGCCAGCGGAATGCGAACACTGGAGTTCACGCTGGCGACCAGTTCGGTCGTCATCGCCTCCACCTGCGCGCCGGTGACGTTCGGATCGGTGGGCAGGTAATAAATATTGAGTTCGATGGCGTCGGCGCCGGCTTCTTCCATCAGCTTGGCGTAGCGGATCCAGCCGCCGGTGGTCATGCCGTTCAGGCTGGCAATCACCGGAACTTTCACCGACTCCTTGGCCTTCCGGATGTGCTCCAGGTAGGCTTCAGGGCCGATGTTGTAGTTCCCCATGTCGGGAAACATGTTCTCGGCTTCGGGGCTGATGGCTTCCATGCCGAGGAACTGGTCAACCTCGTTGCTCTCGAGGTTAATCTGCTCTTCGAACAGCGAGTGCAGCACAACGGCTGCCGCACCCGCGTCTTCCATGCGTTTGATGTTGCCCAGGTCCTTGCAGAGGGGACTGGCCGACACCACGATCGGGCTCTTCAGTTTCAGCCCAAGATAAGTTGTCGAAAGATTACTCATTGCTGCCTGCCCCCTTTGCCGCAGCTTTCGCTGCTGTCTCTTTCGCTTCCGTAGAGGTTGGGGCCGCTGCGGGGGTTACCGGAGCCGCCGCCATGTTTTCGTAAATCTTCCAGCGCTTCATCACTTCTTCCTGCGCATCCTTCAACAGCGCTTTCGCCGTCTCCGGATTGCTGCGGCTAAGCATGGTGTAGCGCGTTTCGTTGTAGATGTACTTCTCGAGCGGGATACTCGGCGTCTTTGAATCCAACTGCAGCGGGTTCTTGCCCTGCGCAGCCAGAGCAGGGTTGTAGCGGAACATCGGCCAGTGGCCGGACTGTACAGCCAGCTTCTGCTGGTCCAGACCGTGCACCAGGTCGTAGCCGTGCGCAATGCAGTGGCTATAGGCGATGATGAGCGACGGACCGTCGTACGCTTCCGCCTCTAGGAACGCCTTCAACGTCTGCATGTCGTTGGCGCCCATGGCTACGCGCGCGACATACACGTTGCCATAGTTCATCGCCATCATGGCCAGGTCCTTCTTCGGACGCGGCTTGCCGCCGGCAGCGAACTTCGCCACAGCGCCGAGCGGCGTGGACTTCGACATCTGGCCGCCCGTGTTTGAGTAAACCTCGGTGTCCAGCACCAGGATGTTCACGTTCCTGCCGGAAGCCAGGACGTGATCGAGTCCGCCGTAACCGATGTCATAGGCCCATCCGTCGCCACCGACGATCCAGACCGACTTCTTGACCAGGACATCGGCCAGCGACTTCAGGTCCTTCGCCTCGGGCGTGTTCAGGCCTTCGATCTTCTTCTTCAGTTCGGCCACACGCTCGCGCTGCGCCTGGATCTCGGTCTCATTCGTCTGAGGCGAATCCAGCAACGTCTTCGCGAAATCGCCGCCGATCGTGCCGCTCATCTTCTCGACCAGTTCACGGGCGTACTCGGTCTGCTTGTCAATCGACAGGCGGATGCCAAGTCCGAATTCGGCGTTGTCTTCGAAGAGCGAGTTCGACCACGCTACGCCACGGCCGTCAGGATTGGTCGTGTAAGGTGTTGTCGGCAGATTGCCGCCGTAGATCGACGAACAACCGGTCGCGTTCGAGACGACGGTGCGGTCGCCGAACAGCTGCGTCATCAGCTTGATGTATGGAGTCTCGCCGCAGCCCGAGCACGCACCCGAGAACTCGAACAACGGCTGCATCAGGGCAACATCCTTGACCTGGCCAGTGCTGAGTGCCTTGCGGTCAACGTCGGGCAGCGAAAGGAAGAAGTCCCAGTTCTGCGCTTCGGCTTCGCGCAACGGCGGCTGAGGCATCATGTTGATGGCCTTGTGCTTCACGTCGCTCTTGCTCTTGGCCGGGCAGGCTTCGATGCAGAGCGCGCACCCGGTGCAATCTTCCGGAGCCACCTGCAGCGTGTATTTCTGGTCCGCAAAGTTCTTCCACTTCGCACCGACAGCCTTAAACGTCGCCGGAGCGTTCGCCAGCGCCGCGCCGTCGTAAACCTTCGAGCGGATCACGGCGTGCGGGCAAACCAGTACGCACTTGCCGCACTGGATGCAAAGCTCCTGATCCCACACCGGAATTTCCAGTGCGATGTTGCGCTTTTCCCACGCGGCCGTTCCGGTCGGGAAGGTGCCGTCGATCGGCATCTTGCTGACCGGCAGGTCGTCGCCATTGCCGGCGATGATCGGAGCCAGCACGTTCTGCACGAACTCAGGCGCCGCAACCGGAACCGGCGGACGCATGTCGAACGCGCTCGAAACCGCCGTCGGGACCTTCACTTCGTAGAGGTGAGCCAGCGTTGCGTCGACAGCCGCGAAGTTCTTCTGAACGACTGCCTCACCGCGCTTGCCGTAGGTCTTCTTGATGGAGTACTTGATCGACTCGATCGCCTCTTCGCGGGGCAGTACGCCCGAAATTGCGAAGAAGCAGGTCTGCATGATCGTGTTGATGCGGCCGCCCATGCCCGTTTCCTTGGCGACCTTGTACCCGTCGATCACGTAGAACTTCAGCTTCTTGTCGATGATCTGTCTCTGGACTTTCTTCGGAAGCTGGTCCCAAACCTCGTCCGGACCGTATAGCGAGTTCAGGAGGAACACCGCGCCGGGTTCAGCGGCCTTGAGCATGTCGATGCGCTCAAGGAACGAGAACTGGTGGCACGCCACAAAGTTGGCGCTGCTAATCAGGTAGCTCGAACGGATCGGTTTCGGTCCGAAGCGCAGGTGCGAGGTCGTGATCGAACCGGACTTCTTCGAGTCGTAAACGAAATAGCCCTGTGCGAAGTTCTCGGTGTCTTCACCGATGATCTTGATCGAGTTCTTGTTGGCGCCCACCGTGCCGTCTGCGCCCAGGCCGTAGAACATTGCGCGTACGGTCTTCGGGTGTTCGGTCGAGAACGCCGGATCGAAGTCGATCGAAGTATTCGTGACGTCGTCCACGATGCCGATCGTGTAGTGGTTCTTGCTCTTCGCCTTTGCCAGTTCGTCGAACACGCCCTTCACCATCGCGGGCGTGAATTCCTTCGAAGATAGGCCGTAGCGTCCGCCGGTGATCTTCGGCATCGCCTTGAACGGAGCCGCTCCGCTGGCCATCGCCTCGGCAAGTGCGGTCACGACGTCCATGTATAGCGGTTCGCCGGTCGATCCCGGCTCTTTCGTGCGGTCCAGAACCGTGATGGCCTTCGTTGTCGCCGGAAGTGCGCCCAGGAAGTGCTCAACCGAAAACGGACGATAGAGGTGAACCTTCAGCAGGCCGACCTTCTCGCCCTTGTCGACCATGTACTCGACTGCTTCCTGAGCAACGTCGGCGCCGGAACCCATGATGACCATCACGCGCTCGGCATCGGCCGCGCCCACGTAATCGAACAGGCGGTACTGGCGTCCGGTCAGCTTGGCGAACTTGTCCATTACGTTCTGAACGATGGTCGGCGTCGCCAGGTAGTAGGGATTGACCGTCTCGCGGCCCTGGAAGTAAACGTCCGGGTTCTGCGCGGTGCCGCGAAGAACTGGATGATCAGGCGACAGCTTGCGCGCGCGGTGCGCTGCAACCAGTTCGTCCGAGATCATCGCCTTCAGATCTTCCACGGTGAGCTGTTCGACTTTCGCGACTTCGTGCGAAGTGCGGAAACCGTCGAAGAAATGTAAGAAGGGAACACGTGACTCGAGCGAAGCGGCCTGCGCCATCAGCGCAAAGTCCATCACTTCCTGCACGTCGTTGCTGGCGATCAGCGCCCAGCCGGTCTGCCGGACGGCGTTGATGTCCTGGTGATCGCCAAAAATCGAAAGGCCCTGCGCTGCGATGGCGCGGGCCGCTACGTGCATGGTGGTCGCCGTCAGTTCGCCGGCGATCTTATACATGTTCGGGATCATCAGCAGCAGGCCCTGCGAGGAGGTGAACGTCGTTGCCAGCGAGCCTCCCTGGAGTGCGCCGTGCAGCGCGCCGGACGCGCCGCCTTCACTCTGCATCTCGATCACGAGGGGAACCGTGCCCCAGACGTTAGGCTTGTTCTCCGAGGACCACTGGTCCGACCACTCGCCCATGGGGGACGACGGTGTGATCGGATAGATCGCGATGACTTCGTTGATCTTGTGCGCAACGTAAGCCGCCGCCTCATTTCCGTCGATTGTTACTTTCGCTCTAGTGCTCATTTCATATCCATTCGCTAGTAGTTTGCGGCCCCGGTCTCTGGGGCCATTCGTTGCAATGAGGACCGATGAGTGGAACGGTACTTACAACGTACCCCGGGTTATCACCGAGGTCTGTGATACAGGTCACATGAAGTGGCCTTGCGGTACAGCTAGGAACTCCTTGGTAGGACATCGGAACTGCTTTGTGCCTTCGTCCAATGACCCAATGCCGACACGAACTCGCAAGTCGTTGCCATTGGGACCTTTTATCGTCGCGCACAACATCCGCATGGGCTGTGACTAGGTTCACGTCAAAATGTGCGCAAGGTCACATGTGGATGGTAGCTGGGGTAAGTTGCTCGCCAGTTAATTAGACAAGGATGGGTTCGAGATGAATTACTCGACCGCTTCTGCCGCCCTTCGCAGATACCGCATGTGTGGCAGCGTAGCTTCGGCGTGCCGGCGAACGGCTATCATCTCGGCCACAATGGCCACCGCGATCTCTTCTGGAGTAACGGCCCCGATGTCGAGGCCGACAGGCGCGTGCACCCGGTCGAACTTCCCGGGCGGCACACCTTCGTTCTGCAGTTCGCGGTAGATGCTGATGACCTTGCGCTTCGACCCGATCATGCCGATGTAGCGGGCGGGCGTTTCTATCGCCCAGCGCAGCACTCGCATGTCGTCGCGATGGCCGCGAGTGACTATCACAATGAAGGAGGTTTCGTTCGGCGCGAGTTTCTGTAATGAGACGTCAAACTCATCTGAATGGATCTCTCGCGCTTCGGGGAAACGTTCGCGGTTCGCGTAAGACTCGCGGTCATCCACCACGATCACATCGAAACCGGCGGTCCTCGCAACGTTATACACGTTGTACGCCACGTGTCCGGCTCCAAAGACGTAGAGCAGGGCAGTGGGCAGGATCGGTTCGACGAAGATGTCCAGCGTACCGCCGCACACCAGTCCGGTATCGTATTTGGGATTCTGGTTGAGATTGAACGTCAGAGTACGCGGCTTCTCCTCGTCGATGACTGCGCGGGCTGCCTGCCACACCTCTGCCTCGACGCATCCGCCGCCGATCGTCCCCAGAATGGAACCGTCGTCGCGAACGAGCATCTTTGCGGTTTTGAACGACGGTATGGAGCCGCGCACATTGACGATGGTTGCCAGCGCGGCTTTGCGGCCTTCACGCCGCAGTTTGACGATCTCCTCGTAGACGTCCATTCCCGACATTATTAGGCATCAGCGGCCGCCATGCAATGCAGCTCCGGAACAGCTCATTAGCTCACGGGAGAGTCTGTGGCGGTGTGTACCGCCGGATCTCCGAGTGTGGCGGGTGTGTAGCGCCGGATCTCCGAGGTGGCGGTGTGTAC